>NZ_JBDGQZ010000026.1:0-71262 GCF_042218505.1 Halobellus sp. | reverse complement strand
AGGAGTACGACATCTCGCTGTCGCACAACCACGTGAACACGCTCCTCCGGGAGATGGAGAGCGATGGACTCTTTCGTAAGACCGTCGTGCCGCGTCGAACGCTATTCAAACACTACGTGTTTCGGATCGCGTTCCACTATCCGAACTTCGAGGACCACTGGGAGGACTGTTACGAGGCGCTGGTCGAGGATCCCCACGTGCTGATGTTCTTCAACGCCGACGACAAGTACCGCTGGCAACTCATCACCCAGTTCCGCAGTACCGACCAGATGGACGAGTGGGTGACCGACTTCTTCGAGCGACACGGCGCGGTGATCGACGAGTTCGAGACGACCTCTGTCCACAGCCTACATAAGTTCAAGACGGACGCAGCCATCTTCGACGACCTCATCTCGGAAACCGAAGAGGGGCAACAGTATCTGGACAAGCGTGACGAGGACTGAAGATTACCCTCACTTTTTGCAGTCGAGCGCCACACCCCTTGACCACACTCAGTGGGAAGAGACGAGAGTGGTCGTTACGGGGCTAACCGCGGGCGATTGCGCACGGTTCGCAGTTGCGATCAGTGTTCGCGCCGACCGTCAAGCCGTCAGTGGCCGGGGTAGTCCCGCTCGAAGCGGTCGTCAATCTCCGCGGCGTCGATTCGGATGACCACCGGCCGGCCGTGCGGGCAGGCGTAGGGGTTCTCGCAGTCGTCCAGCGCTTCGAGGAGTTCGAGAACGGACCCCTCCGTGAGCGAGGTGTTCCCCGTCACTGAGGGGTAGCACGCCAGGTCCGCGAGCAGGTCGTCGGCGACGACCTCGACAGTTTCAGCGCCGGCCGTGTCCTCGCTGACGAACGCCGTGAGCGCGTCCCGGAGGAGTTCCGGATCGAGCGCTTCCGCGAAGACGGCCGGGACGGCCGCGACCTCAACCGATCGGTCGTCCATCCGTTCGGCGCGGAAGCCCAGTTCGGCCAGCGCGTCGCGGTAGCCGTCGAAGAGCGCCGCCTCCCGAGCGGTGAGTTCGAGCGTGACCGGGTCCGCGAGCGCCTGGCTCGCGGACTCGTCGGAGAACGCCGCCTGGAGTCGTTCGTAGTTCACCCGCTCGTCGGCCGCGTGCTGATCGATCAGCACCATCCCGTCGTCGGCCTCTGCGACGACGTAGGTGTCGTGCAACTGCCCGAGGACGCGCATCGACGGCAACGAGTCGAACGACGGTTCGAGCGTCGCCGCGTCACCGCCCAGGTCGTGCTGGACAGTCGGCCCGACGAACCCCGTCTGGTGGGCTTCCCGATCAGAGCCGGATCCACTCGACGGAGACGCTTCGGGAGTGGACCGGGCATTCGGATCCGCATCCCCAGCGGTGTCTGCGAGTCCCGAACCGGGATCGGTCGAGGAATCCGGCCCAGCGGGTTGCGGGCCGGAGTCGGGGGAAGACGGCGGTGACGAGGACGACCGAGCCGAAGGCCGACTGTCGGGGTCGCTGGCACTGTTATTCCCGGAGACGGACCACGCCTCCTCGTCGGCGGGATCGATCGGGCGAGCCCGGAAATCGTCCGATTCTGCGTCCGTGCGTCGGTCGTTCGTATCGAAGTCGGAATCAGAATCGGGGGATTGCGGCTCAGCTTCGGATTCCTCCACAGAATCAGTGGCGTCGGCGGCGCTCGATTCGGCGATGGTAGTGTCGGCACCGCTCGATTCAGCGACGTTGGCGTCAACGGTGCCCGAGTCACCGATATTGGCGTCAACGGTGCCTGACTCGTCGGTCTCGGTGTCGATCGATGCGTTCTCGACCGAGCCGTCGGCCGACTCGGAGTCTGGCTGGGGGCTGTGTCCCGAACCGCCGCGCACCTCGGTGTCGGGCGATTCGGGGGCGATTTCGGTCTTTTCGGGCGCCGAGCGGCCCCGGGGGGCAGTCGAGCGGACCAGTCCCTCGTCGAGGAGCGCGTCGCGGACGGCGGCGCTGACGGCCTCGCGAACGCCCGACTCGTCGCCGAACCGGACTTCCATTTTCCGCGGGTGAACGTTCACGTCGACGGCGTCCGGGGACAGTTCCACGAAGAGAACCGCAAAGGGGTACCGGTCGGCAGCCAACTGGCCACCGTACGCCTCCAGGACGGCTTCCCGGAGGACGCCGGCGGTGACGTACCGATCGTTGACGAATGTCGAGAGGTACTCCCGGGTGCTCCGGGTCGTCTCGGGATGACTGGCCAGTCCCGTGACGCGGTCGAGCGGTCCCGAATCGGGATCGTCTGCGACGTCGATCATCGACTCGGCCACCTCGCGGCCATACACCGAGAGCACCGCCGATCGGAGGTCGCCGCGCCCCTCGGTCGCGAAGAGTTCGCGATCGTCGTGCTCCAGCGAGATGGCGACGTCAGGGTTCGCCAGCGCGTAGTGAGTGACAACGGTGTTGACGTGATCGAACTCCGTTGCGGTCGTCTTCAGGAACTTCCGGCGGGCGGGCGTGTTGTAGAAGAGGTCCGTCACCTCGACGACGGTACCCTCCGGACAACCGGCGGGGGCGATCTCAGTCACATCGCCGCCCTCGACGCGGAGTTCCGTTCCCGCGTCGCCGCCGCGGGGTTTCGTGCGGATCGTCAGCCGCGAGACCGCACCGATCGTGTGAAGCGCCTCACCGCGGAACCCCAGCGTGCCGACGCCAGCCTCGAGGTCCTCGATGTCGTCGATCTTGCTCGTGGTGTGCTCTTCGACCGCGCGTTCGACGCTCTCTCTGCTCATTCCGACGCCGTCGTCGCGGACGCGAACGCCCTCTGTCCCGCCAGCATCGACCGCGACAGAGATCCGGGAGGCGTCCGCGTCGAGGCTGTTTTCGAGGAGTTCCTTGACGACCGACGCGGGCCGTTCGACGACCTCGCCGGCCGCGATCTGCCGCACCGTCCGGTCGTCGAGTTCGCGGATCGTCGGCGTCGACTCCGACGCGTCACCGTCGTCCGCGTCGCTCACGGGTCGTATACCTCCGTCGCCACCGTGACCGCGTATTCCTGCGGGTCGCTCAATCGCTCGAAGGCCGTCTCCGGCGGGAGCCACGCGTAGTCGGTGTGCTCGTGGCTGAGTTCCACCGGATCCGTGCCGGCCTCGAGATCGATCCGGCCCCCGTTCGGCGGACACCAGTAATAGACCGCAAAGCGTCCCTCGTCGGCTGCGTTCCGCCACGACACCGCGTGGACTGGCCGCCCCACGTCTGTTTCGAGCCCGGTCTCCTCGACGATTTCTCGGGAGACGCCTTCGACTGCGTCCTCGTCGGGGGCGAGTCGGCCACCGGGCAGTTCCCACCCGCCGTCGCTCGCCCGTCGTACCAGGAGGACGTCGCCGCAGGGCGCACAGACGACACCGCGGAGGCTGACCGTGGCTTCGAGGTGGACGTCAGTCACAATCGTTCCTCCTTCCGGCGGGAGAAGCGGTCCGGTCGCTCTCGGAACACCGTCTGGGCCGAAACCTGGTGCGGTCGCTCTGCTCGTTCCACATTTGCTATCTGTTTTGTCGTTGCTCACGCGTTAATCGTTACCGGTCGTATCAGTATCGCCGCGCGGGAGATGCTCCCGAATCGGCGATGCGTCTTTGTCCGCGAAGTGGCCCCCGCAAATCGCTCGCGGAGCGTCAGCCGTCGCCGTCGAGTTCCTCCTGCCAGTCCAGGACTTTCCCCAACAACTCAACGGGTGGCGTCTCGTCGACGTCCACGGAGCGAAGGTCGTCGAGAACCGATTCAGCCGCAGGGTCGATCTGTGGCTCGTCCCGATCGTCGGCCGACGGCGTCGAGGGCCGACTACCCTCTCTATCTGTCGCTCCTCCGTCGGCGCTGGCCTCGGTTCGGAAGCCACCGGAGTCGAGGTCGAAGACGACCTGGTGGCCGTCACCAGCGGCGCTTTCGCTTCCGCCCCGAACGTCGATCGCCTCGTCGCCGCGGAGTCGTTCCAGCACCTCGTCGGCCCGGGAGACGACCGGGTCTGGGACGCCCGCGAGTTCCGCGACGTGGACGCCGTACGAGCGGTCAGTCGGCCCCTCTTCGATTGTCCGGAGGAACGTCACGTCGTCGCCAGCGTCGTCGACCGCGACGTGGACGTTCGCGATCCGGTCGAGGTGGTCCGCCAGCGACGTGAGTTCGTGGTAGTGCGTCGCAAAGAGCGTCTTCGCGCGGATCTCGTTGTGCAAGTACTCCGTGGCCGCCCACGCAATCGAGATGCCGTCGTACGTCGCGGTCCCGCGGCCGACCTCGTCGAGAACGACGAGCGAGTCCGCCGACGCCGAGTGGAGGATGTTCGAGAGTTCCTGCATCTCGATCATAAACGTCGAGCGACCCTGGGCGAGTTCGTCGAGCGCGCCGACACGGGTGTAGATCCCGTCGACGACGCCGATCGTCGCCGAGCGTGCCGGCACGAAACTTCCGACCTGTGCGAGCAACGTGATGAGTGCGACCTGCCGCATATACGTCGATTTGCCGCTCATATTCGGCCCGGTGACGAGCAGGAAGTCCCGGCCGCCTGACTCCCCCGCGCCGTCGGCGTCGGCATCCATTCGGAGGTCGTTCGGGACGAACTCCGTCGTCTGCTCGACGACGGGGTGCCGGCCCGCCTCGATGTCGAGTGGGCCGGGGGCGGTGAGTTCCGGTCGAGCCCAGTCGTTGCCGGCGGCGTGGGTCGCGAGCGAGGCCAGCGCGTCGATCTCGGCGAGGGCGCGGCCGACGTCCTGAAGCAGTTCGGCGTGGTCGGCGACGCGGTCCCGGAGATCGCAGAACAGGTCGTACTCCAGGTCGCCGCGGGCCTCTTCGAGTCGAAGGATCTCGCGCTCGCGCTCTTCGAGTTCGTCGGTGACGAACCGCTTCGAGTTCTTGAGCGTCTTGATTTCCGTGTAGCGGTCGGGCACCTGGTCGGCGACCGACTTGCCGACCTGGATGTAGTGGCCGTCGGTCTTGTTGCGATCGACCGTGACGTGACTGAGGCCGTGTCGGCGCTTCTCGCGGTCGGCGAGGGTGTCGATCCACTCTTTGGCTTCGGCGTAACGCGTGAGCACGTCGTCGAGTTCGTCGTCGTAGCCGCGACGGAACAGGCCGCCCTGTCGGACCGTCTTCGGTGGGTCGTCGGCGAGCGCCGTATCGAGTTCCTCGCGGATCGCCCTCACGGCCGCTCTGTCGGGCCGTTCGGCGATCCCGGTGAGCGGCGAGTCCGAGAGGGGTGAGCCGTCGATCGACTCGGCTACAGCGGGGAGGATCTCGAGCGTCTCCCGCACGGCGAGGAGATCCCGGGCGTCCGCGCTGCCGGAGGTCGTCCGCGCGGCCAGTCGTTCTAGGTCGTAGCCGCCCTCGAGCGCCTCACGGACCCGCTCGCGTGCCAGCGCGGCCGAAGCGAGCGCGTCGACGCAATCGAGTCGCCGCGTCAGTTCCGCACGGTCGCATCGGGGGCGCGTCACCCACTCCTGGAGGAGTCGCCGGCCCGGCGCAGTCACCGTGTGGTCGATGGTCGCAAGCAGCGTGCCGTCGCTCGCGCCCTGCATCGTCTCCGTGAGTTCGAGGTTCCGCTGGGTGGTCGAGTCGAGTTCGAGATGCACGGAACTCTCGAAGGACTGGAGGCGCGTCATCGACGGCAACACGCCCGCGCCGGTCTCCTCGACGTACCGGAGGACTGCACCGGCCGCTCGGACCGCTGCGTCCTCGTCGATGCCGACGCTGTCGAGCGTCTCTCGACCGAACTGCTCGCGGAGGGCGTGCGCCGCCCGGCCGGGAGCGAACGCGTCGGCCTCAAACAGCGAGACCGTCGCCTCGGTCGATTCGCGAAGTCGCCGGGTGACGGCGTCGTCGCCGCGGACGTCCGGTCCCGGGAGGATTTCGACGGGGTCGAAGCGATGGAGTTCCGAGAGCCCGGCGTCGACGTCGGCGGCGGTGGTCACGAGGAACTGGCCGGTGGTGGCGTCGGCGAACGCGAGGCCGAAATCGACCCCGCCGCCTGAGTTGTCCACGTCGCCGACGACCGCGGCGATGTAGCGCGCCTCGGCGTCGTCGGTCTCGAGTAGCGTACCCGGCGTGACGACGCGGGTCACCTCGCGGTAGTGATCCCCGTCTGCGCCCTCGAACTGATTAGCGACGGCGATCCGGTAGCCGCGCTCGACCAGCGCCTTCAGATACGGGGTGAGGTCGTCGACCGGCACGCCCGCCATCGGGTACGACGAGCCGTGCGAAGATTTCTGCGAAACTTTCAGATCGAGCTCCTCAGCGACCAGTTCGGCGTCCTCGGCGAAGAACTCGTAGAAGTCGCCGCACTGCATCGTCAGAACGTCGGCGTCGGTGTCGGACTTCAGAGAGAGAAACTCCTCGACGATTCCCTGCGAGGCCATATCTGCATCTGGGCGGCGGGCGGATAAAACGCTACGGTGTGGGCGACAGCGTGCGCCGCGTCCCGCGCGAGCGTTTGTATCGGATGACGCGGTCAGGGTCACCGTGACGTGACAGACGTCCAGCGCCGGTCAGCGGTTGCCCGGCACTTCGGCGCGGACCGAATGCAGGTGCCGGCTGTTCGCCACAGCGCGTCATCGAGAGACGTTGTTACCGGTCTACTTCGCCCATAATCGTATCGAGGCTACCGAGGGTCGCGACCAGGTCGGGGATGTAGCCGCCGCGGGTCATCTCCGGGAGCGCTTGGAGATGCGAGAACGAGGGACCGCGGATCTTGAACCGCGCGGGCGAGTCGGTGCCGTCCGCGCGGATGTAGATCCCCAACTC
Organism: Halobellus sp.; assembly: GCF_042218505.1. NCBI lineage: Archaea > Methanobacteriati > Methanobacteriota > Halobacteria > Halobacteriales > Haloferacaceae > Halobellus > Halobellus sp. The sequence continues at coordinate 64,549 of NZ_JBDGQZ010000026.1, read as the reverse complement.
CCCTTTGGCGGCCTCGACGGCCCGGTAGACCTCCGTGTCGTCGTCGGGTTTGAGCGTCCGCGGGACGTTCGCCTGGATCGTTCTGTCCTCCTCGGGCCAGTCCTCGAGCAGTTCGGCGCACTGCTCGACGATCCGCGCCGATTGCTCGATCTCGCGGAGACGGACGAGCAGTCGAGCGAAGTTGTCGCCGTCAGACTGCGTGACGACGTCCCACTCGAGTTGGTCGTAGTAGCCGTAGGAATCGTCGCGGCGGAGGTCGTAGTCGACCCCCGAACCGCGAGCGACCGGACCGGTGCACCCGTAGGCCTTCGCCGTCTCGGTCGAAAGGACACCGGTGTCGACCGTCCGGATCTGGAGCACCTCGTTGCCGGTCAGGAGGTCGTGGTACTCGATCAGTTTCTCGGGGAGGTCGTCGACGAAGTCGTAGAGCTTCGAAAAGAACTCCTCGCGGGGTTCGGGGAGGTCCCAGACGACCCCACCGAGCCGGAAGTAGTTGAACATCAACCGTTGCCCGGTGAGGTCCTCGAGGATGTTCTGGACCCGCTCGCGGTCCTTGATCGCGTACATAAACGTCGCCGTGAAGTCGCCGATCACGTCGAGCGCGTACGCCCCCACCGCGAGGAAGTGCGAGAGCATCCGCGAGAGCTCCGCCGCCATCGTGCGGACCACCTGCGCGTACTCGGGGACCTCGATGTCTGCGAGCCGCTCGGCCGTCCGGGCGTAGGCCCACTCGTTGAGCAGTCCAGCGCCGCCCCAGTCCCAGCGGTCGGGATACGGCATAATCTGGTGCCGGTAGGTCTTCGACTGGCACATCTGTTCCTCACAGCGGTGGATGTAGCCGATGTCGGGATCGACATCGACGACCTGCTCACCGTCGAGGGTCACCTCAAGGTGAAGGACCCCGTGAGTCGCGGGATGGTGCGGTCCGATGTTCAAGAGCAGCGTGTTGCCCTCGCGCTCGTCCTCTTGGACTGGGTTGACGTTCTCGGTGTAGGGGACGATCTGCGGCCGGTCCTGATCGTACTCCTGCGAGAGCGGGTGCCCCTGCCATGTCTCTGGGAGGAGGAGTCGCCGGAGATCCGGATGCTCCTCGTACTCGATCCCGATGAGGTCGTACGCCTCGCGCTCGTGCCAGCCAGCCGTCGGGAACACGGGCGCGGCCGACTCGGTGGTTGGATCGTCGAGCGGCGCGGGGACGACCACGCTCAGTTCCTCGGTCGGATCGTCGTAACGCTTCATATGATAGATCGTCTCGTACCGATCCGAGTACTGCTGAGCAGTGGCGCACGAGAGGTGATCGAAGCCAGTCTCCGCACGGAGGAACTTGAGAGCGTCCTGAACAGCATCGGGTCGGATCACGACGCCAGGTGCGTGGAGGTGGTCGTCACGGTGAACGCCGAACCGGGATTCAACTGCGTCGACTGCGGCCTCGGCTGTGACTGTCGCCGGCGAATCTAACGATGGCTGCTCCTGAGAGAGATCAGCGGAGGGCTGCATACCCTTAGTTCGTTAACCGAACCCCTGGAATTACTGCCTCAGTTACGAGGTGGATTTTTATCCTCGGATCCAGCAGGCACACGTGATGCGGTCGGTTCGACTGCGCCTCGGGCTCCCTGAACCGTACGTCCACCCGATGCACGCGTTCGTCGCTGATACGCCCGGATTTCGGGAGACGCGACTGCGCCACTGGAACCCCGCTGTCGGCGAGCAGAACACGCTGATCTTCTTCGTCGACGGCGACGACCGGGCGGCGTACACCGACGCCCTGGCCGATCAACCGTCGATCCTGGAGTACGAGGTTGCCCCGGTGGAGGGCCAACGGGGCTTTCACCTCGCCGTGACGGAAGACCAGCGATCCGCAGACGCGCGGCTCACGACGGCGTTTCTGGGGACCGGCGTAGTCGTCGTTTCACCGGTCGTCTACCGGGCAGACCGCTCGGTCGACGTCTCGCTGGTTGGGACGAGCGAGGAGTTGACGACGGCACTGGAGGGGGTCCCCAGCGAGATCAGCCTCGATATCGAGCGGGTCCGCCCGTACGACGGGCGGCTCTCGGACCCCACGGCAACGCTCACACCACGGCAGCGCACGGCGCTTGATGTCGCCGTCGAGTTGGGGTACTACGCGAATCCACGCGAGACGACGCTCGAAGCCGTCGCCGACGAACTCGGCTGTGCACCCGGAACCGCGGCCGAACACCTTCGGAAGGCCGAGGCCACGGTTCTCAGACGAATCGTCGATGCGGCACCCGGCGCAAGAGCGTAGACGGGGTCAGTCGGCCCTCACCGAACACGCTTCGGTGTACTCGATCGAGTCGATCGAGTCGATCGAGTCGTCGCCGCAGATCGGACACTCGGCGTTCTGCTGGTAGGGGACCATCTCGAAAGACAACTCCATCGCGTCGTAGAAGACGAGTCGCCCCTCGAGTTGATCACCGGCGTCGAGCGCGAGTTTGACCGCCTCGGTGGCCTGAATACAGCCGACTGTCCCCGGAAGGACGCCGAGAACCCCCGTTGTCGCACAGTCGGGGACTGTCCCCGGTTCGGGGGCTTCCGGGAACAGACAGCGATAACACGGTCCACCCGGAACGAGCGTCGTCAACTGTCCCTCGAACTTGTAGATCGCCCCGTGAGCGATCGGAATCCCGTGGATGCGACAGAAGTCGTTGAGGAGATACCGCGTCGGGAAGTTGTCGGACGCGTCGACGACAACGTCGTAGCCGGGGACGATCGCTGCGACGTTCTCCTTGGTCAACCGTGTCTCGTACGTGTCGACCTCGATGTCGGGGTTGAGGTCCCCGACGAACGCCGTCGCGCTATCGACTTTCGGCCGGCCGATGTCGCTGTCGCGGTGGATTACCTGTCGCTGGAGGTTGCTTCGCTCGACGGCGTCGTCGTCGACGATGCCGAGCGTTCCGACGCCGGCGGCCGCGAGGTACTGAATCACCGGCGACCCGAGGCCGCCCGCGCCGACGACCAGGATCGACGCGTCGAGCAGTCGCTGTTGGCCCTCGGGGCCGACCTCGTCCATAATGATGTGTCTGGAGTAGCGATCCAGTTGCGTGGAGTCGAGTGAGAGTGACATACGTATCTTCGGTCGCGGAGTGGGTTAACTTCACCCGAAGTTGATCAGCGGTCGGAGTGGTGTCGTCCGCTCGCTACTCCGCACAGCAGGCTTCAGCCTCGTCGGCCTCGCCCTCCGCTGGATGAGTTTTTGGCGCGTCGTCCGTGAGCTGATACAGGTTCTGTCGCGCGTCTGCGAAGTAGACGTCCTCGTCGACCACGTCGATTCCCTCGAGCCGTTCGAGAGCGTAGCGAACCGTTCGAGCCGAGAGCATCGACTCCTGAACGATGCCCTTCTGTGTCAGCGGCCCGTTGTACTCGAGTACTTTGAAGACCAGTTTCGCGCTCGGCGGGAGGTCGTCGAGACTCTCCTGTTCTGCCTCTGCCATTGTACGTTTTCACACGGCGAACGGGCATAAACCTTCGCGAGTCAGGACGGCGAAACGCCCGGATATCGGAGAGACAGCAGGTGACAGGAGTGTAATCGCTACCGCAAGTTCTTGTTAGTCTAAAATTCGCAAGTGACTTGTGTTTGTTTGTAGCGGGCTGGTCTGTGTGCGACACGGAGCAATCGAGGCCGCTGATGCGACGGTGCTCGCTCGCGGCCGCCGGGTCGACGCCACGCTTTTGCGATTACCACACATAGAAACGCAAGATGACAGACGGCGCGAAGATTGCGGACGTCGACGACATTCCCGCGTCCGGGTCGTATCTCTTCACCGCAACGGACGCGTTCACCAACGAGACCGAACTCATCCTAGTGCGCTGTGCGGAGGAGCCGGGAATCCAAGCGTGGCCCAACACCTGCACGCACCAGCAGCAGGCGTTCGACCGCGGCGACGGCGCTGCGATACGCGACGGGCAGATCATCTGCCCCCGGCACGGGTCGCTGTTCGACGTCTGCGCGGGCGCCTGTGACAACGGGCCGGCAGCGGGGACCGAACTCTCGAGCGTCAAGATCACCGTCGAGGACGGGTCGGTGTTCCTCAGCGACGACAACTACACGTTCCGCCACGCCGGCGGCACTGGCGACGACGACCCGGATTCGACGTCGCACATCTCGTTCTGACGGTCGCGGCGCTCAGAAGACGTCTTCGCCGGGGAGGAGTTCGTGGTGACAGTCCCGGCACGCGGTGATGCCGCACTGCTCGAAACACCGTATCTCGCGTTCGCATAACTCGCACTGCGTGACCTCGCCGAGTCTCGGTCCGGAGTGCGCGTTTTGTTGGTACGGGTTGGTCGAGTTCCGCTCAGTTCGCGAATGCGACGAGTCGGGCATTTTCGTTAATGTATACTACATTTCAAGACGTATGACGCTATTTTAACACTGACATCCGTGTTAAAATGTTCACTCGCACTGTGCTCCCCGTTGCGTTCGTTTCGGTAATACGAAGCCGGCCTCCGCCGGCGACTCACTCGACTTCGAGTTCGATCGCCGGGCGGAAGGGAACGGCCTGCTTCTGCGCCTCGACATCCTCGCCCTCGGTCTGGACGACGACCTCGGCGTCGAACTCCTCGCCCAGGAAGTCGGCGGCGCGCTCGTAGGCAGCCGCCTCGTCGATGGCCGCGAGAGCATCGAGGTCGGCGTCCTCGCGCCCACGAGCGAATTCGGTCAGTTCGCCCACGAGGTCGTTGACCGCGTTCCCTCGCTCGCGGAGGTCGGGCTCCTGCATCACCTCGCTCATCACTGCGCCCTGGTCCGCACCGACTTCGGCGACCGTCTCGAACACCTGCTGCTTCCAGTCGGCCGCAACGGTGACCCGGATCTGATCAGGGTCGGCCTCGGGGACGGCCTCCTCGGCGTTTGCCAGCGACTGCTGGATGCCCTGGATGTCCTCGACCAGACGCTCGACCTGCGACTCTGCGGCCTCGATTTCGCTGTCGAGCAGGGCGGCGTCGATCTCGGGCCACGGCGCGTCCTCTGCAGGCGTGCCGGTCAACTGCTCGTGGAGCTCGTTCGTCAGGAACGGGACGAACGGCGCGAGGAGTCGCAGTCGGGTCTCCAGGACCTGCCGGAGCGTCCACCGGGCGGCCGGCCGCGACCGGTCCGTCCGGCGACGGTACCACCGCAGGTCCTCCTCGAAGTCGTAGAAAGCGGCCTGACTCGCCGTGCGGGTCTCAGAGCCCTCCATCGCGTCGGTGACCTTCGCAACCGTGCGCTGGAGGCGCGACAGCAACCACCGGTCCTCGGTTGCCAGGTCGGGCCGCTTCTCGGGGCCGGGATCGTCGACGATGTCCTGTGCCCGGTTCCAGAACCGCGCTAACTGATTCCGGACGGACGCGACCTGCTCGGCGCGCCAGTCGTAGTCCTGCCACGGCTCCGCCGAGTTCAGGAGGAAGAACCGAACCGTGTCCGCGCCGTACTCCTCGATGGCCGTGCCGGGGAGGACGACGTGCCCCTTCGACGAGGACATCTTCTCGCCTTCCAGCAGACCCATCCCCATAATAACGATTCCGTCGGGCCACTGCTCGGGATCGAACAGTTCCGCGTGGTGGAAGAGATAGAACGTCAGGTGATTCGAGATGAGATCGTTCGCGGAGAACCGATAGGTGACGGGGTACCAGTAGCGCCACTCCGCGCGGAGTTCCAGGGCCCGCTCGTCGGGGTCCTCAACCGCATCCGCACCGTAGAAGAGCGCGTCGAAGAACTCCCGGTCGAGGTCCTCGGTCGGAATCTCGCGGAGGCGATGGGCGATCGTATAGTACGCCATATAGATCGTCGAGTCCGATAGCGGTTCGATGACGAAGTCCTCGTCCCACGGGAGATGAGTCCCGAGCCCGTAGTTCCGGATGCAGGGCCACTCGTTCAGCCAGTCGATCGTGTGATCGTACTCGCCGCGGGTGTTCTCCGGGATCGCCTCCATCTCCGCCACGGCGTCGTGCGCCGCCCGCTTCCAGTCCTCGTCGTTGTAGCGCAGGAACCACGTGTCCTGTTCGGCGACGACGACGTCGCCACCGCAGCGGCAGACGACCTCCTCGGAGAACTCCTGCATCGTCCCGAACGCGCCCTCCTCGCGGTGCGCTTCGCGGAAGCGATCACGTACGTCCTCGACGACTTCGCCGGCGAACTCGCCGTACTCGTCGTTCAACTGACCCTGATGGAACTCGCGGTTATACAGTTCCTGTGTCGCCGCTTCGAGTGCGGGGTCGGTGCTGGATTCAATCCCCGCCTCCTCAACGGCGGTCTTCGCCGGGATCTCGCCGTAGCCCTCGATTGAAAGAATCGGAACGGGGTCGATCGCTGCGACGTCCGCCGGGTCGATCCCGTAGTCGGCCAGTCGCTCGTCGGCGGCTTTCGCCTCCTGGAGGGCGACGTAGTCGTCCGGGGAGTGCGCCGGCACCGACATCACGACCCCGGTGGCGTTCTCGTCGTCGACGAACGCCGCGGGAAGGACGAGGACATCGTCGCCGGTGATGGGGTTCGTGACGTACTCGCCCACGAGGTGCTCGCCGGAGACGGTCCGTTTCGGGACGACCTCGTACCCCTGAAGTTGGAGTTTCTCGACGGCGGGCGCGGAGACGAACCACTCCTCGTCGTCGACGTCGGCGATGACGTAGTCGGCGTCGGGATCGATGTACGCGTTCGTGACCCCCCTGACGGTCTCTGGGCGGAGCGTCGCCATCGGGACAATCGTGTCGCCGCGGCCGAAGCGGATCAGGGTGTACTCCTGGAACTCCGCCTCCTCGCCTTCGAGCAGATCGTGGGTCGTGACCGGCTGTTCCTCGTTAGTGCAGTACTTCACGGGGTGGAGACCCTTCTCCAGACGGCCGCGGTCCCGCAGCGTCTCGTACTGCCAGGTGACGAACTTCGAGTAGCGCTCGTCGTTGGTGGTGAACTCCCGCCGCCAGTCAATCGAGAGCCCGAGGTCTTTCATCCCCTTTTTATAATGATCCTCGATGAAGTGGCGGGCGTAGCCCATCGGCGTTTCGAGGTCCTGAAGCGTGTCCTCGTCGACGTTATAAGTGTCTCGCAGAACTGAGAGTTGCTCCTCTTCGCCCTTCTTCAGGCGCTCGACTGCGCCGATGATCGGGGTGCCGGTGACGTGCCACGCAATCGGAAAGAGCACGTTGTCGCCGCGCTGGCGTCGGTACCGCGCGTAGACGTCGGGGACGGTGTAAGTGCGGGCGTGCCCGATGTGCATACCGCCGCTGGGGTAGGGGTACGGAACCGTAATGAACGTCGGATCCTCGTCGGCGGCGTCGGCCGCGGGATCGGCCTCGTAGCGACCCTCCTCGGCCCATCGCCTGCGCCACCGCGTTTCGAGTTCCTGCGGGTCGTAGTCCATATCTATCCTCTCTAGACCCGACGGTAAAATATCTCCTAACTCGGCCGAGGTCGAACGGACAACGCTAAGGCCGCCGCCCGACGCCTACGGGATATGCACCCAGACGCGGTCGTCCTCGACATCGACGGCGTCCTCGTCGACGTCGCCGACTCGTACCGGCGCGCAATCGTCGAATCTGTCGAACGGCTGTACAAGCGAACAATCGACCGCGACGACGTCCAGTTGTTCAAGAACGCCGGCGGGTTCAATAACGACTGGGACGTGACGTACGCGGCGGCGCTGTACGTCCTCGTCGACGAGCACCGACCGCTCCCCCTTTCGACGTTCGCCGCCGAGGTCGAGGCGGCCGGCGGCGGCCTCGACGCGGCCGAGGCGGTGGCGGCCGAGCACCTCGACGACGACGCGTGGGACGCCGTCCGCGACGCCTGGGACCCGGAGGGCCTTCACGACGCGTTTCAGGCGCTCTACCTCGGCGCTGATCTCTACCGTGAACTCGAGGGCGACGAACCGCCGTTCGAGACGCGGGGCTACATCCACGACGAACCGGTGTTGCTCGAACCGGAGACGCTCGATCGACTCGAAGCGAGGGCCGATCTGGGCATTCTCACTGGTCGCCCGGCCGCCGAGGCGGAGATCGCCCTCGAGCGCGTCGGCCTCTCGGTGGCCGACGAACACCGCTTCACGATGGACGACTGGGAGGCGGGCAAGCCACACCCCGACGCCCTGACGACGCTCGCGGCCCGCTTCGACGCCGAGACCGTCGCGTTCGCCGGCGACACGCTCGACGACGTACGGACGGCGGTCAACGCCGCCGCGGCCGACGGAGGTCGGGCATACCACGGAATCGGCGTCCTCACCGGCGGCCTGACGGGTGAATCGGGTCGAGAAGCGTTCGAGGGCGTCGGTGCGGCCGCCGTCGTCGATTCCGTGAACGACCTGCCCGAACGGCTCTTCGAGAACTGGTAAGAGACGAGACTCGTCAGTATGAGTCGGCGGCTCCACGCGGGATCCGACGACGGGTACGCTTATTTTCTCGGTCGTCAACGTTCATCTAATGGACGCGCTTCGACTCGAACGGACCGCTTGGGCTGTCGTCTTCGCCGCCGTCGTCGCAGTCTCTGCGACGCTGCTGCTCCTCCCGGATCCGACCGGGGCAATCGCTGCCGGCGTCGCGCTCGCGATCTTCGCCGTCGTCTCCTACCTCGCGATCCGGTACGCGCTCGGATCGCTCCCCCGTGACGCCGTGGTCGGCGATCAGACGGTCCGGTACCTCGTGTTCTTCGCTGTCGCGACCGTCGGACGAATCGGCCTCGGCTCGGTCGGACTCACCGGAATCGTTGGCACCGCAGGGACCCTCGCCGTCGCGTGGGTCCTCGCAATGTACGCCGAACGGCTGAACCCGAAGCGCTGGGGTGAGGGGGCGAGCGGCGCGTGATCGATGACGGCTCCGGGTCGGAGGGCGGCCTGGTGGGTGGGGTCGGCCACCACTTCGTCCGGTTCGTCGCCGTCGTCATCGCCGTCGACGCGTTCGGCCTGGGGGCGTGGTGGCTCCTCCCCGCGGGTGACTCGATCCGGACCGGCGTCCTGCTCGGGACGCTGCTCGTCGCGCCGCTGCTCGGCTTTCTACTCGTCTACGCGCCCGCCGTTACGACCGCTCGCGAACGGGCACGCGACGAGCGGTAGGGGCACCAGGCTGTCGACACCGGCAGCCGTGCCCGCTCACGCAACCCTTTAGCGGATTCCACCCTACCGATGTGCTATGCGAATTGCACTTCTCGGCGGAACCGGCGACATCGGCGAAGGACTCGCGCTCCGCTGGGCCCTTCACACCCAACACGACATCGTGATCGGCTCTCGCGACCCCGATGCCGCCCACGACGCTGCCGACGGATATACCGAGACTGTCGCCGACCACGGCCGCGAGCGGAAACTCACCGGCTTCGAGAACGCGATGGCGGCCGACCGCGCCGACGTTATCGTGCTCTGTGTGCCGCCGTACCACGTCGCAGACACGATCGACTCCGTCGCGGATAAACTCGACGACAGCGACGTCCTGGTCACGCCCGCAGCAGGGATCAAGCGGGACGACGGCGGATTCCAGTCGCACGCCCCGAGCGCCGGCAGCGTGACCGCTCTCGTCGCCGACGCCGCGCCCGACGACGTCCCCGTCGTCGGCGCGTTTCACAACCTTGCGGCCGGCCGCCTCGCCGACCTCGACGCGGAACTGGGTATCGACACGCTCGTCGTCGCCGACGACGACAGCGCGAAGCGCCGGGTGATCGCCCTGGCCGAGGACATCGACGGCCTACGCGCGCTCGACGCCGGCGGGATCGGTGTCGCCGCAGAGATCGAGTCGCTGACGCCGCTTCTGCTCAACGTCGCACAGAACAACGAAGGCCTCCGTGACCTGGGCGTCCGGTTTCGGTAGTCCGCGCTCAGAACCGGTCGCGGAGTTCGACCCTGAGATCATCGAGTTCGCGGTCTTCCATCGCGAGCAACACGAGCAGGTGATAGACCAGATCGGCGCTCTCGGCCAGGAGTTCCTCGCGGTCGCCGTCTTTGGCCGACAGAATCGTCTCTGTCGTCTCCTCGCCGAGTTTCTCCAGCACCGCGTTCGTCCCCTTCTCGTGGGTGAAAAGCGAGGCCGTGTAGGAGTCCTCCGGGAGCGTCTCCTGTCGCTCCTGGATCGTCGCGAAGAGTTCGTCGAGCACCTCGTCCGGCGGCGTCTCGGAGTCCATACGGTTGCGTAGGTCGGCCTCGGGGGATGAATCGTCCGGTTCCGGCGGCAGAGGGGTGTCCCTCGGTCGGTTCAGGCCGGGTGGACGGTGATCCGTTGCTTGCGGTCGATCGCCTGTTCGAGTTCGTCCGCGATGGCGCTGCCGCGGGAGACCTGGATGTCGCCGCCGCGGCCGACCGTCGCGGTGAAGAGATACTCGCCATTGGCGCGCACCTCGACGGTCTCGCCGACGTGTTCGTCCATCCGGACGACGACGTGCCGGGAGGTCACCTCCGGTGTGACGATGACCGCGTCGTCGGCCGGTTTGCTGTCTGAGCCGCTCGCGCCGCCACCGGCGCTCTGGCCGCCCTGTGAGGGCTTCTCGTCGTGCGTCCGGACGTCGATGTCGATGCCGAGGCGGTCCTCCACGTCGGAGATGCGGCCGCCGCCCTTGCCGATCACGTAGGAGATGTCGTCCTCCTCGACGTAGACGACGGCCTCGTTCTGGTTCTTGAGTTCGACTTCGACGTGCCCCCGGGCGATCGAGCGAATCTCCCGTTCGATCTCCTGGCGGGCGAGGCGGTCGACGCCGGTCTCACTGCTCTCGTTTCCCTCGCTGAGTGGGACCGTGATGACCTGGCGGTTGAACGTGTAGATCTCGTACTCCGGTTTCCCAGTCTCGAAGTCCGCGACCTGAATGACCGGCCGTGCGAGGTCCTCGGCGGTAAGTCCCTCTGGCACCTTGACTTCCGTCTTCACGTCGTAGACGGTGTCGACGCGGCCGTCTTCGATGTAGACGACGGTGTCGACGACCTGCGGGATCATCCCGAGTTCGACCCGGCCCACGAGTCGCTGGAGCGCGTCGATCGCGCGGGTCGCGTGGACGACGCCGACCATCCCGACGCCGGCGAGTCGCATGTCCGCGAAGACGCCGAAGTCCTTCGTCTTCCGGACCTCGTCGTAGATCGTGTAGTCCGGGCGGACCAGAAGCAGCGAGTCGGCGGTCTTCGCCATATCGCCGTCGAGGGCGGTGTACTGCGTGATGTCGTCGTCCACCTGGAGGTCTCGGGGCTTCTCCATCGTCTTCACCGCGTAGTCGGCGTCGGTGAGGAACTCCGCGACGGCCTGCGCGAACGTCGATTTCCCCGCACCGGGCGCTCCCGAGATGAGAACGCCGCGCTGGCGTTCCTTCAGCCGATCACGGAGTTCGTCGGCGAACTCGTAGTCGTCGAGGTCGGTCCTGACGATCGGTCTGACCGCCGTGATCTCGATGCCGTCGGCGAACGGCGGGCGCGCGACCGCGATCCGGTAGTCCCGAAACTGGACGATGCTCATCCCGGGTTCGGCGAGTTCGAGAAAGCCCTCGGAACTCGTCCGGGCGGTCTCCTCGATGTCGTCGGCCCACTCTTTCATCTGGGCCTCGTCGCTGACCGCGTCGCCGATCGTCTGATAGTGCATCTCGCCGATCGCGCCGCGCTTGGCCTTCGGTTTCGTGCCGGTCTTGAGGTGGACCGACATCGTCTGATCGTCGAAGAACTCCTCGATAACCAGTTCGTCGGACCCGCGGATGCGCGGTTCGACGTACTCAACGTCGATCCCCTTGGCCTTCGCGACCTCCGACTGGACGACGTCACTCGTCAACAGCGTCGCGTCCTCCTCCTCGGCCACCTCGCGAATGAGCGCGTCGATGTCGCCCTCGTGGGCGCCGGTGGCCTCGCTGGGCTTCGTTCGACGACCGACGTAGCGCACGGAGACAGCGCCGTCGTCGGCGAGCTCGGCGAGCCGCTGGAGTTCTTCGAGGCCGGCCCACCCCGTATCGAGGCCGTCGTTGGCCTGCGATTCGAGTTCCCCGACGACAGCTTCGGGGACCAACACCTCGATCTCCTCGTCCGACTCGATTCGCTCGGACACGCGACCGTCGATGACCGCGCTCGTGTCCGGGACTGTCTTCATAATCGCGAGTTCGACCGGCGGACGGATAAGGGTATAGACTGCCAATGTCCGGCCGATTGCCTCGGGTCAGTCGTCGGCGGTCGCCTCGGCGGCACCGTCCCCGTTACCGAACTCGAATCCACCGACAGCGTCGGCCCCGTCCGCACGATGCTCTTCGAGTACCTCGAAGGAGCCGGCCAAGTTGTCGAGACCGTTTGCGCGCTGGGCAAGGGTGGCCGCCTGCTCGTCGAGTTCGCGGAGCGACTGGGACTGCTCGGCCGCGTCGTCGACGGCGGCGGTAGTCTGGGCAGTCGTCTCCTCGGAGATATTCGCGACTTCGTCGACGCGCGCGGAGACGTCCTGTGCGGACTCGGCCTGCTGGTCGGTGGCGTTGCTCACTTCGCGGATGCTCGCGTCGATCCCCTCGATGTCGCCGACGATCGATTCGAACTCCTCGATCGCCTCTGACACCGTGTCGACGCTGGATTTGACCTGCCGGTCGGTCTCGCGGACGGTCGAAAGCGTCTCCTCGGAGCGCTCGGTCACGTCCTCGATGAGGCCCGAGACCTCGTCGGCGGACTCGCGGGTCTCCTCCGCGAGGTCTTTGACTTCCTGGGCGACGACGCCGAAGCCGTCGCCGGCGTCGCCCGCGTGGGCCGCCTCGATGGAGGCGTTAATCGCCAGCAGGTTCGTCTGCGACCCGATCTCGTCGATGAACGACGCGATCTCGTCGATCTGTTCGATCTGGGCGGCGAGTTCCTCAACGGCGGCGGCCGTCTCCTCGATCTGCGTCTCGACCGTGTCGAGTTCGGCCATCGCGTCGGTCGCCACGTCGCGGCCGGCCCGCCCGCGCTCTGCGGCGCGTTCAGCGGAGCCGGCGACTTCGTCGGCTGAGGCGGCGATCTCTTCGACCGTCGCCGAGAGCGTCGACAACTCCGAGGCGACCGTCTGGAGGTGGTCGGTCTGTTCGTCGGCCCCCTCCTCGATCTCGTCGACGGCGGCCGCGACCGCCTCGCTCGACTCGGTGGCGCGCTCGACGTGAATCCGGGCCTGGTCGCTCATCTCGGCGACCTGGTCCGCGAAGGTCTGGACGTCGGCGATCGTCTCCGAGAGGGTCCGGACGAATTCGTTGTACGAGCGCGCTACCTCGCCGTACCGGTCGTCCTCGCTCGCCAGTTCGTCGGCGGGGACCAGCGCCGTCAGGTCCCCCTCGCGGGCGCGCTCGGTGGCTTCGCCGAAGGCGTCGACGAGTCGCTGGAGCACCCGGGCGTGCGCAGCCAGATCGGTCGACATCCGACTGAGGGAGTCCCCGAACGCGCCGGGGAGTTGCTCGTCGAGGACCGGATCCGCGAAGTTCCGGTCGGCCATCGCTGTCGCCTGCGCGGAGACGAGTTGGAGATGTTCGTGCATATCGGCGAAATCCTCGACGAGTTGTGCCACCTCGTCGTCGCCGTCGGCGGTCGGCGGCGGGGTCGAGAGGTCACCTGCGGCGACCGCAGCGGCCGACGTGGAGAGGTCGTCGATCGGTTCGACGACGTCGCGGCGGACGATCAACACGGTGGTCAGGAAGGCGACAATCGATGCAGCCAGCAGTCCCCCGGTGAGAAGCGTCTGGATCCCGCCGCTCGTGACGAGCGGGAGTCCGGCTTGGGCGACCGAGATGCCGAACTGGATCCCAACGGCCGTCAGGAGCTTCCGCGCGACCGACTGAGAGACGCCCAGAATATCCATCGTTCTCCGGAGGAGTCGTTCGTACGATTCGAGTAGCATACATCCGGGTGAAATACTCTCTCGTATAACGGCATTTTTCGTTCCCAGTGATCGATAACGATACACAGCGAGAATCGACTGACGACATCAATCTTCGCTTCCAAAATTCAGAACTGATAGTCGAAACGTCCCGGCGGTCGTGCGATACGGTGGGAGATTCTGTTCAGCTCGTGTCAGTCAGCGCTCGTCGAGCCACGACGCGAACTTCGCCAGCGCGCGGCCGCGGTGGGAGATAGCGTTCTTCTCCTCGGGGGTCATTTCGGCGAGCGTCGTTCCGTCGTGTTCGAAGATCGGATCGTAGCCGAAGCCGCCCTCGCCGCGGGGGTCGACGATCCGGCCGGGGACCGCCCCCGTGAACAGTTTCACCGGAAGCGCCGTCTCGTCACCGTCGGTATCGGAGTCGGCGGCTGCGGCGACCGTACGGTCGTCGCGGTCGACGGGGTCGGGGCTCGCATCGAAGGCGTCGCCGTCGCAGTAGGCCAGCACGCATCGAAACGCGGCGCGACGGGGCGCGTCGATCTTGTCGGCGACAAGTTCCTGGACCGTCTCGATACCGAGCGTATTTTCGACGAACGCGGAGTACGGGCCGGGGAACCCGTCGAACCCCTCGACGAACAGGCCGGCGTCGTCGACGAGAACAGGCTCGCCGGCGTGCCGATACGCCTCCCGCGCGCCGCGAGCAGCGATCGGCCCGAGTTCCGACGACTGGATCTCGGTGTAGTCGTAGTCCAACTGCTCGACCCTGTCGAGGTACTCGTGCGCCTCTCTGACTTTCCCCGCGTTCGTCGTGACGTATCGGAGCATTCGACCGATGAGAGGCGCGTCAGGAGAAAAGTCCCGTCGGTTCGGGCGGAAGGCCGACCCCTCAGCGCGCACCGGCTGGAATCCGTTCAGTCAACGATGACTTCGACTGGCCCCTCGTCGTCGCTCTTCTGGGCGGCCTCGTCCTCCGTGGCGCCGCCGGACTGCTGTTCCTGCCAGAGGAGGACACCCACGACGCCGAGAGCGATCCACGACCGCCAGCTCGCGAGGTTGAGGGTGTACCCGACGCCGAACGGCTTCTTCACGAGCATCCCCTTGCCGGGCTGCCAGTACGACGAGAGGAGCCGACCGAGCGACGGTCGCTCGAAGTTGTACGGAATCCCGAGGATCTCTCCCTGTTTCGGTTTGTCTGCCATACCCGCAGGTACGCCGGGCTGTAATAAATCGTTTGGGCATCCAACGGCTGTCGGCCGGTCCGCCGGGGCGAGGGTTTACAAGCGAACGGGCGACCAGCACCCCCGTGACCTGACAGTCGTCCCGCGTCGGGCAGCGGTCGCTCGGTACACCGAGGCGGGGAGTTCCGAGAGAAACGTGCCGACTGTTCGCCATTTTGCCGTCGCGAGCTACTGGTATCGGCCGCGTCCCTCGACGTCGCGGAGTCGCTCTCGAACGGCGTTGTCGCCGGCGGCGTCGTACCCGGATTCGAAGGCCGACAACAGCGGGGCTGGGTCGGTGGCCGTGCCAGCGACGCTCTGTTCGAACACGTGGAGATCCATCGCGTAGTCTTCGATATGATCGGTGTGGTATCCGAGACCGAAGTCGATAACATAGGTCCGTTCGTCGCCGACACGGACGTTCCGCGTCGTGGGGTCGCCGTGGACGAACCCCGCGCCGTGAATCGCCGCGAGGTGTCGGCCCACGGCGCGGCAGCGGTCTGGACTGAGCGCCGCCGCGAGGTCGGCGTCGCCGACACGCTCGAAGACGAGCGTCCCTCCCGCAGGATCGACATCGTAGACGATGGGCGTGGGAACGCCGGCGCGGCGCGCGCCACTGGTGAGGCGTGCCTCCGCCCGGGTCCGCTCGGCCCTGAGTCGGTCGTCGAGCGCCGGGTGCCGGTACTCCTTCGGGACGCGGCGCTTGATTACCCGATCCCCATCGATCGTGACCGTCGCTTCGGCGCCGCGGATCGTCCCGGACACCGCAGGGTCGCGGACGACCGACTCCGCGTCGCCGCGCCAGGTCACCGCTACCTCGTCCGGTCGGAAGTCGGGAGCGACGGCAGAGTCCGGTATCTGGAGCGTGTCACCCGCCGCGTACATCTTCGCGCCGAGGACCGCGATCATCCCGGCGTTGTCCCGGAGAAACCGCGGGTCAGGAGCGTGGAAGTCGGCCTCGCGCTGCTCGCACATCGATGCGAGCATCTCCTTCAGCCGGCGGTTCTGCCCCACGCCGCCACCGAGGACGAGTTCGTCGGTCCCGGTGAGCGACAGCGCCCGTTCGGCGACCTCGGTGAGCATCGCGAAGATGGTCTCCTGGAGGCCGGCACAGACGTCTTCGACCGGAACGCCGTCGTCGACAGCGCCCTTTGCTGCGGACATAATCCCGGAGAAGGAGAAGTCCATCCCCTTCACGACGTACGGGAAGTCGTAATATTCGCCGTCGGTCGCTCGCCGCTCGACCTTCGGGCCGCCGGGATGCGACCAGTCGAGGTGCCGCGTGAACTTGTCGATCGCGTTACCGACGCCGGTGTCCATCGTCTCGCCGAGGATGCGGTATCGGCCGTTGTGATAGCCCAGCAGGTGCGCGTTCGCGCCCGAAGCGTTCAGACAGACGGGCGAGTCGAACCCCGATCGATGCCGGCCGATCTCGAGGTGTGCGATCATATGATTGACGCCGACCAGCGGGGCCGAGAGCGTTCCCGCCAGCGACCGCGCTGCCGTCCCAACGATACGGAGACACGGGCCGAGTCCCGGTCCCTGGGAGAACGCTACGGCGTCCACGTCGGGACCCGGTCCATCGGCCGTCTCCACTGCGCGATCGAGGATCGTCGAGAGTACCTCGGGAATCGCCGAGCCCATATGCTCGGCCGCTTCGCGCGGGTGGATCCCACCGCTGTCAGGTTGATATGGGTCCGATTCGATGTGTACTTCGTCCGTTTCGGTGTCGTAGAGGGCGGCGCTGGCGGCCCACGCGGTGCCCTCGATTCCGACGATACGCATCGAAAAAGTCGCGGTCGGGTGCGTGCCGACTCAGGCCTCTTCGGCCTCGGCGTCAGCGTCGGCCTCGGCCCCCTCGATCTTATTCCGATCGAGCATATAGTCCTGTTCGATGTCGCGAGCGAAGTCCGGCGACTCGTAGACCTTCGCGTAGCCGACGGTCTTGCGCATCCCGAACTTCGTGTCGAGCTCGTGGACGACGACTTCGTCCGAATCCTTGTTCAGTTTCGCGGCGAGACTGTCACGGACGGAGAGCCGCGACGGCGTGGCCTCTTCGTGGACGATCTCGAAGCGGACGTCAGACCGGTGCAACATCGGATTCGCGTCCTCGGAGATAATGTCGATTTCCATAGTTCAGTTGTTGTACAATCCAGCGGAAAGCAGTAAAAGGATTTCGAAGACTCAGGCCTCGACGCCGAGCGTGGTCAACGCGACCTCGACGTCGCCCGCCATCTGTTCGAGAAGGGCGCGCATCTCGGCTTTGGCGTCGAGCGTGACGTCCACAGCGACCATCCCTTCGCCCGGCTGGCCGTAGACGACGGTCCCCCCCGCTGGTGCGACAAGAACGGCGGGGAGCGTCGCGAGGTCCTCCTCGCCGTCGACGACGATAGTAATCGGTTCCGGGGCAGCGACTGCGTCCGCGAGCGCGGCGAGCAGCCCCTCGGAGATGGCTCCGGGCGGGTTCTCGACGTCCCGCCGGTGTTCGGGGTCGGCAAGCGCGTCGCTGATCGCCTCGTCGACCGCCTCGCGCTCGGTCCGGCCGTCGACGAGCGCGACGGCTGGGACGTGACCGGCCTCTCGGAGGTGGTAGGTGACGATGTCGCCGACGGCGACAATCGGTCGGCCGACGTCTGTGAGCAGTGCGTCGGCGTCCTCGTAAATGTCGCCGAAGGGGTCTTTGAACGAGCCGCGCAGGTCGTCGGGGAGCGTGAGCATCCGCCGACTAGCGAACTTTCAGCGCGTAGCCGCCGGATTCTCTGACGTTCATCTCCTCGGCGATCTCCGAGCGCTCGGGGTGTGTGATGACGACGTAGCCCGCCCAGTCTTCGGTGAGGCTGCTCGATCCGCAGTTCTCACACGCCTGCGCGTCGCCGTGGTTGATGTAGTGGCACTCCCGGCAGGCGAGACGGGACTCCGCCATCTATTCGCCCTCCGCACCGGTCGTCGCGGTGTTGGCCTGCCGATCCGCCTCGAGCCAGCCGTGTTTGCCGAGGCCGGGCTGTTTGGCGGTGAGGCCGATCTTCGAGTCGCGGGGGTTGCGTTCGTCGATGCTCTTCGTCACGACGCGGACCCGGACCGAGTCGCCGACGCTGAGCGTGCGGTTCGATTCGGTCGAAGCGAGCTGTTGGTTCTCGCCGTCGTAGGCGAGGTATTCGTCGGAAATCTGCGAGACGTGGAGCAGCCCGTCGACCGGCCCGATGCCGACGAACGCGCCGAACTCGACGACTTCGACGACCTCACCGTCGACGACCTCCTGCATCGAGGGGTCGAAAGTGATCGCGTCGAACTCCGCCTCGTAGTAGACGCCGGCACGGCCGGGGAGCACCGTTCCCTCGCCGATGTCGTGGACGTCGGCGACGCTGACGACGCTCCCGACCTCCTCGTCCATCCGTCCCTCGAGTTTGTCCTGCAGGAGCCGCTTGACCCGCTGTGGCGTCACGTCCGCGAGGTGCTCTGGCGGCACCTCGACTGTGTCTTTGAGTCGTACCCGTTTGTACATACGTTATGATTCTGTTATCTCCAATGTGTTTCGACCCCTTAAACCGATTACGCGAACGCCGCGTTCGAGCAATCGATCGCGGAGCGGCCTGTCGTTGGTGAGCGCGTAGTCACCGTCCGCCGTGGCCAGTTCGACCACGGCGTCGTCGGCGTAGGACTCCCCGGTCTCGACGACTCGACACCGCGAGACGAGGTCTCGGCCCACGCTCGCGGCGGTCGCCTCCTCGCCGTTCCCGGATTCGGCGAGTTTCTCCAACTCGGCGACGACCGAGCGTGGAACGGCCAGGTCGGCGTCCGACCCGACGAGGCGGTCGAGTTCCTCGAAGACGCGAACGTCGAGTTCGACCGGCATCATCAGCGCGTTCGTATCGAGGATCACCGTCGTCATCTCCAGTTCGAATGGGCGTCGTCGCGCCCGATTGTGGTTCCGGTCGGTTCGTCCCGCGCCGGTTGGCTCACTGCAGTGTGCCGATCCCGATGAGCCGCCAACGGGCACCGACCCGTCGGTTGATCGCGATCTTCGCGCCGGATTCGGCGCAGACGGGGCGCTTCAACGCCACCTCGGCCTCGCCGGACCGGGCGCTCGTGACCGAACCGACGGTCGTCGCGGTCCCGACGGTAAGCATCAGCGGCTCGCCGGTCGAGATCTCCTCGACGGAGCCCTCGTCCTCGCCGACGATCCGATCGAGGAGTTCGACGTCCATCGTGAATCCCTCGCGCGTCGGCGGGAGCGTCCCGGGCTCACCCGCGACCTGGCCCGCCAGGGCGTCGCCCTTCGTGAGACTCGGATCGAGGCCCGTGCCGATGCCGCAGAGGCCGCCCGGTTCGACTTCCTCGACGGACTGGCTGCCGGCCTGCAGCGATCGGATGTCGGTCGTGATCGGCTGCCACTCGGAGGAGCCGCCCTCCTCGACTTCGCGGCCGGGTCGGAGTTCGACCTCGTCACCGGTCGTCAGTTCGCCTTGGACGACCGATCCGCCGACGACGCCGCCCGTGAGGTCCTCCCAGGTCGTGCCGGGGCGGTTGATGTCGAACGAGCGCGCGGCGAACAGCCGTGGCGACTCGCCCTCGTCGCGCTCGGGTGTTGGAATCTCCTGTTCGATGGCGTCGATCAGAAGGTCGATGTTCACTTCCTGCTGCGCACTGACAGGAACGATCGGAGCGTCCTCGGCGACGGTTCCGGAGACGAACTCCTCGATCTGCTCGTAGGATTCGACCGCGCGCTCGCGGTCGACGAGGTCAATCTTGTTCTGCGCGATGACGATGTTGTCGATCCCGATGATGTCGAGCGCCATCAGGTGCTCTTCGGTCTGCGCCTGCGGGACGTCCTCGGTCGCGCTCACGACGAGGACGGCACCGTCCATAATGGCCGCGCCGGACAGCATCGTCGCCATCAGCGTCTCGTGACCCGGAGCGTCGACGAACGAGACCGTTCGCAGTACCTCGGTCTCCTCGCCGCCCGGGTCGGTCTCTTCCACGGTGTAGCATTCGGGTGGGTCCACGTCCGGGACCTGTCGGAACGTGGCGTCAGCGTAGCCGAGGCGGATGGAGATACCGCGCTTCATCTCCTCGGAGTGCTGATCCGTCCACGATCCGGACAGCGCCTGCACGAGCGTCGTTTTCCCGTGGTCGACGTGTCCGACGAGTCCGATGTTCACCTCCGGTTGTTGTGTTTGTCGTGTCACCATTGACCTCCTAGAGAGTAATCTTGCGAGCAATTCGCCGCGAGCGACTGATAAAGTTGCTGTTCTTGCCTCAGGACGGTGGACAAACAATCGTGAATGCGGGCGAAACAGGCCGTAGCGCCGCCGATCGTGTGGTGCGTGAACAGGGCTTTCCGGGCGCGCTCACTCCGAGAGCGCTCGTTCGAGACTCGCAGCGACCGCCCGCGCCTTCTCAACGACGGGAGCGGGCACGGTCTCAGCGGCCACCGCGGCGTCGAGTTCGTCGTCGTCGACGCGCTCGACCGTGCCGTCTGGATGCTTGATTACGTCGACGTGAAGATCGACGTACCTGATCTCGTCGGGGAAGCACTCAACCGGAGTGCAGACGTTGACGTACGTCCCTTTCAATTCGCCGTCCTCGCCGCGGTAGGTCGTCGGGTACCACCAGCGGCCCTCCCGGAACTTCGTCAAGGCGGTGTCGCCGCGTTCCCGCGATGTCCCGAGCGCGTCGTACGTCCCACCGCCAGAGAGCGTTCGCTCGACGGCGACGGTGCCGTCGGGGTCCCACTCGGTGACCGACCCCTGGCCCAGCGAGAACGCCCGCCCGTCGGGTTTGCCGTGCTTGATCGCGACAGTGTCGCCCTCGACCGGACCGAACTGGCGGGTCACTACGTCGAACGGGAAGGCGTTGTCCGCGTCGGTGTCGTCTGCGCTGTCCGCGTCGTCGCTATCGTCCGGGAGGCCTCCCCCGGCACCGTCGCCGCAGAGCGCCTCGGCGAGGTCGACGCCGGCGCTCGCGGCCTCGCTAGCGGCTTTCGTGCGGTGGTGGCCGGGCATCGTCGACGTCACGGCCCGGCGCGCGTCGTCGAGCGCGAACCGGGACTCGCGGCCGAACCAGAACCACCGGCCGCGCGTCGGCGCGGCAAGAGCACCTGTCGGATATAACCCAGTAGGGGTTGTGTCGCCGTCGTCTGGACTCCCGAGGCCGTGGCCGTCAGCTGAGTCCCCGAGCGCGTCGGTAAGCGACTCAGCGCGGTCCGCGGCGCGCTCCAGCGCGGCGTCGAGCGCGTCCATATCGGCTCGGGTGGCCGCGTGCGACCACTGCAGCCCCCAGCCGTCGGGGACGGAAGTCGAGAGAAACTCCGTCATTCCCGCGAGTTCGCGCCCGGCGGCGTCGTCGCGGGTCTCGACTGTCACCCCGTCGCCCCCGTGGACGAGCGTCGCGAGGCCGGCGTCGACGCGGATGTCGGTTCCCAACTCGGCGCGGTGGCCTGCCCACGGCGGCGCGCTCTCGCGCACCTGCACGCGAATCTGATCACCGACGTCGAGGTAGTCGTCGCTCTTGACGTAGGAAAGAACGCCCTCCGCGTCGCCGAGTTCGCAGACTGCCCCGGACCCGAGCGTCTCCGTCACCTCGGCATCGAACACCGCACCCGGAGGGGTCGAGTCCGCCCACGCGAAGGTGTCGCGGCCGACAGCAGAGAGTTCGTCCGCGATGCGGTCGACTGCGTCCGGATCGCCGTGGAGGCCGACGCCCTGGCGGTCGTCGGTCGTTGCGACGGTCGCGTCGTGGCTCTCGTCGCCGAACTCGGCGTCGAACCGCTCACGGATCGGCGCAGAAGCCTGGACGACCGCGTGACCGGCGTCGAGGAGCAAGCGAGTGACGGCGGTGGTGTAGATGCCGCGGATCCGGACGGCTGGCGGGTTGTCGGTAGTGCCCGCGGCGTCGCTCTCAGAGTCGGCACTGCGGTCGTCGGCAGTCACAGCGCGTCCTCGTCGCGAGCGAACCGCACGCGGTCGTGAACCGTCGGGCCGAGCGAGAGTTCGACGACGTCCGTCGAGAGAATCCGGCCGCCCTCGACGGGGACCCCCCAGGAGTCGAAGCGCAGGTACCCCCGGAGGTCGTCGCCGTGCGTGAAGAGATCGATGAACGCCACGTCGTGCTCGTGGACGTCGGCGGCGCTGTGCGCTTTCTCCATATCCGAGTAGACGGCGTCGGTCTCGAAGAACTCCCGAAGCCGGTCGGCGTCGCGCTCGACGGCCTCGACGACGTGATCGGAGGCCTCGCTGACCTCCTCGCTAGAGAGCCCGACCTCTCGGAGCGCCGCCTGGGTGCGTTGATCGAAGTGCATCGTGCTCGGCGGTACGGACGGCCGACGGTTTATACTAGCGTTTGCAAGTCTTCGCTCACTTGATTACACGACCGCGTGCGATCGGATATGCAATCAGTCGCACACGCTGTTATAATCTTACTCGTCGCGGGCGAGTGCAGGTTTCGTGCGGAGCGGCAAACGCAGCGGCGTGCCGAGAGATTCGATCGCCAAAGACGTTAGGTGAGACGGTTGTCAATCGGGTTTTATGCAAGACCGACGAGATCCGATCGAGAAGGCCTCGGACGGTTCGCTCGACCTCTACGACGTGACGACCTGGGAGACGCGAACCCGAATCGACAGGCTGTCGTCGATTCTCTGGCAAGTCATCGCCGGGTCGGCCCGGATCGCCGTCGTCCTCGTGGCGTTTCTGCTGCTTCTCGGGATCGGCGGACTCGCTGCTCTGACGGACCCGCAAACGGGCGTTCTCACCGTACTCTCTGCGATCCCCGCGATCGGCCTCGCTGTGTACGTCTACTCGACCGACGTGACGTCGCGGGAGCCGCTGTCGCTGCTCGTTGCGACGTTTCTACTCGGCGTGTTGACCGCGAACTTCGCGGCCATCCTCAACGGCGCCCTCAGGCCGTACTTCCAACTGCTGGGCTTCGTCGGTTCAGCGCTGTTCTTCTATCTCATCGTCGGCCCGGTCGAAGAGAGCGTGAAACTCCTGGCGGTCCGACTGTACGCGTACAACGACGACCGCTTCGACGCCGTCCTCGACGGCGCGGTCTATGGCGCGATGGCGGGCCTGGGCTTTGCGGTCATCGAGAACGCCCTGTACATCACTCGACAACTCCCGAACAACGGACTCGACCTCGGTCTGGGGTTGATCGGTGTCGGCGGCGGCATCACTGCGGTCCGGGCGCTCGCGGGGCCGGGACACGTGATCTACTCCGCGATTGCGGGGTACTACCTCGGACTCGCGAAGTACAACCCCGGCAACCGCGGTCCGATTGTCGTGAAGGGGATCCTGCTCGCTGCGCTCGTTCACGGGACGTACAATACGACTGTCGGGATCGGCACGGGGATCATAAGTCTCCTGACCGGTCTCTCGGGGATCGCGCCGTATCTGATCTACGTGGTCATCTACGACGGGATCTTCGGCCTCTTTTTGCTCCGAAAGATCCAGCGCTACCGCGACGCGTATCAGCAGGCGCACGCACCCCCCGCCGACGGGTCGGAGTTCGAATCGGAGATGACGGAGTTCGAGTGAGGACCAGGCCGGTCTGGATCGAGTGCGAATCGAGTCGGTCAGGGTCGAGTGCGAGGCCAGGCTACTCGCCGCGGACGTTAGATGCGAGACGGTCCTCAAGACCTTCGACGTAGCCCGAGACCATCTGCTCGACGTATTTCGCGACCACGTCAACTTCGATATGGACCGGGTCCCCGACTGACTTCGTCGAGAGCGTTGTCACGTCGTACGTGGTCGGAATGATCGCGATGCCGAAGTGCCCGCCCCCGCGTTCGGCGACGGTGAGACTGATCCCGTCGATCGTGATCGATCCCTTCTGGACGACGTAGCGCTCGATCGACGCGGGGAGGTCGAACTCGAACACCCAGTCGTCGCCGATTCGTTCGATGCCGGTGACCTCGGTCGTCGTATCCACGTGACCCTGCACGAGGTGGCCGTCGAATCGACCTTCGGCGGGGAGCGCGCGTTCGATGTTCACCCGGTCGCCGGCGGAAACCTCGCCGAGATATGTCTTCGCGACGGTCTCGGCCGCAAGGAACACCTCGAACCACGGCGTCGGGTCGATCCGGAACGCTTCGACAGTGAGACAGACGCCGCTGACGGCGATAGACTGGCCGTGGTGAAGATCCGAGAAGTCGATTTCCGTCGTCGCGTCGTCGACGTCAGGTTCGATACGGAGACGGCGGCCGCCCTCGTCCGCTGTGGCGTCGACGACGGTGCCGGTCGTCTCGACGATGCCAGTGAACATACTCTCCTCTTCGTCTCAGTTCGCAAAAGCGTCTCGGAACCGGTTCGTGGCGAGTGGACGGCGGATGCCACAGTCCCGGGGCAGACGAGGAGTCGAGGGGACCGATCCGGGGGACGCCCAGGGGTCGACCACGGGGTTTCCAAAGGTCTTTGCCGCTCCCGTTGCTAGTCCACGTCGATGGATGATGCCGTGCGGGTCCGTGACGCCGCGCGCGAGGCGATCGACGACATCCACCCGGACCGGCTGCAGGAAGTGCTCGGTGACCGGCTCGCCGATGCGCCGATGACACCGGCCGTGTTGGCGCTGGTGAGCGCCCGGGCACCCGAGACTGGAGTGGATACGGACGCCGGCGGGCTCGCTGAGCGGGCTGCTGGGGTACAGCTGATATACGAGGGCCTGCGACTCACCCGGTCGCTGTCGCACGATGAGCCCTGGCTCCGAACCCAGAATAACGACACCGCCGGCGACATCGACGCCGATCTCGAAATCCTCGCTGCGGACGTACTCGTTTCTCGTGGCTTCTATCTGCTCGCGCGGACCGACGCCGCCGACCGGGCCGTCGAAGTGGTGCGGTCGTTCGGTCGCGATCAGACGCTGCGCCGCGGCGAGGGCGCCGACCGGGAGGCCCTCGACCGGAATCTGGAGGCCGACGTGTTCGTGCTCGCCGTCGTCACCGGGATGACGGCCGTCGGCAAGACGCCGTCGGCGAGGCTGCTCGAGTATGCCGCCGAACTGGGGCGGGAATCCGGCGTCGACGGGCAACTTCAGCGGGCCGACGTGGCGCTCTCGGAAACGACGATCGAGCAGATCACCTCGCTGTCGGCGCTCGGGAGCAGCTCCGACGACCGCGTTCCATCGTCTGCGACCGACCCGTGAGCCGTCTCCCCCGGTGACGTGTCGCGTTCTGTGCTCGACGTCGTACCGCATCGAATCGAAACGCCTAAAGACGAATCCGGGCTACGAGGAAACGCGCCTGGGTAGCTTAGCGGTAAAGCGCGTCCTTGGTAAGGACGAGACCCCGGGTTCAAATCCCGGCCTAGGCTCTTTCTGCCGTACACTCCTTGTGCGCACACTTTTCCGGCTACACTCATCTGAACGAAACCCGTTCAAGATTCGCTTCTCTCGATAAACAGGCATCCCTCGCCGTAATGCGATTCGTCAAACTGTAAGGGCACCAAACTAATTCACAGACAGCGGCGGATGAGACCCGAAATCGACTGGGGGCGCGTCCCTTCAAGTGACACCCCGGATTTCGCTAGTCCACACTCACAGAGGGATGACTGAATTTTAGTTGGGGATTTGATACAACTGCTTCTCGATGCGGCTATCCACGTCGGTTACGCGGCGAGTGATGTTCCGCCGAAACCACTATTGGTAAGACCAGCGTATTACGTCTATATGTCCGAAGCGGCCACAAACGACGACGGCGGGGACGACATCGCCACGGTCAACTTCAAACTCACCGAGTCGTTCCTCGAACAGATAGACGACACGTGGCAGGGGCGCGGGTTCAACAGCCGGAGCGAGTTCATCCGGTACACGCTTCGGGACGCCGTCGAGTTCCCGACGTTCGACCGCGACGAACTCGTCGCCCTGCTCGAAGCCGAGGAGGACATCCGCGAGGGACGAACGACGAGCGCCGAGGAAGCCCGCGAGCGGTTCGGCACGAGCGATGAGTGACGACGGGTGGACGTGGGAACTCTCCTCGACGGCCGAAGACGACCTCGACGGACTGTCCCCCGCCGACCAAGACCGGATACTCGACAAGCTCGATGAAATCGTCTCCTCGCCGTGGCGCGACCCGCCGGACTACGGTGAGCCGCTCCAGAACAGCCCGTACAAGAAGATACGCGTCGGGGAGTTCCGGCTCTCTGTGAGCTTCCGGCAGGACGACGGGCGGCTCGTCGTCGCACGTATCAAGCGTCGGGGCGGCGCGTACACCGCTGACGACGACTAAGCGACGAAACGCCCTCGATGTGGGGAGTGCCTTCGGTAAGTACAGCGGGAGAGTCTATCGTGGGTCAAACGCACAGTAGACGACCACCGTCGTAACTCCCATCATCACTGCGTGGACAGTATTCACTCCTTGGAAAAACAGACTTGCAGCAGATACACCGATGACGCTCGCAATACCCACTGCGATGGCGAACTTCAGTCGTGGGAGGTATTCGGCCCACGCCTCCAGACAGTAGTATGATTCCAACATCATCGCCGCGATGGTGCTTGAATAGGGGTGTACAAAAATTAGACGCTGATACATATACACGCGCTCCTTTCCAGCTGGTTCACCTCAGTATCTCTGAAACGAACGGGGGTACTCCCCCTGATGAAGTGGGGCCACACGTATGAACCGCACAGCACCGTTCACAATTCTGGTGTGTCGAATAGGGCAACGCTCACCTGAACACGTTTGTCGTTTGCTGGTGTCCACAGACGGCATACGGGGCTGAATACCCAATTTTTTATGAATAACACTGGTAGTAGGGAAATGAGAAGCGCGCAAAGGGGGCGTTTGCAGCAAATGTAGCCGCTTTCAGGGCCGAAGGCCTCCTCGGTAAAGCAAGTCCTTGGTAAGGACGAGACCCCGGGTTCAAATCCCGGCCTAGGCTTCTCCCGTTGTTTTCAGAATCTCTAGCGTCGCTGCCGTGGTTCACCGTGATCGGGGATCGAACACGTGAGCATCGGTGTTTCATATATCCTTTCGCCGCGATACGAATTAACAGAAGTGTCTGTTTCGGCTGCGAGACATTCAATTTCGTCACTATTTTTTCTGT
Source organism: Halobellus sp. (assembly GCF_042218505.1). Classification (NCBI taxonomy): domain Archaea; kingdom Methanobacteriati; phylum Methanobacteriota; class Halobacteria; order Halobacteriales; family Haloferacaceae; genus Halobellus; species Halobellus sp. Next base: position 37,560 of record NZ_JBDGQZ010000026.1, on the reverse strand, counting down.
TTTCTGATAATAACGCGACGGGGCATACGGTATGAGGACGAGAATCGATAATGGGGGGTAGTCATCGCTGCGAGTGAAGCACGGGAGTGTCTTACTCAGCGGTAGAAGAGTGCAGCAGGGCGTATGTGCGGGAACTGATGGAGTAGATACTTGCTGGACTGAAGGTCGGTCAGAAGGCGAAGCTTACAGCAGACCTGCGGCGAAGAGTCGACTGGACAAGTCTGACTGTTTCCACCCGCGGGCTGTGATGCGAAGTGGGTGTAGAATCAGAAGGTTACTGTAGCGGTATCTCGAAGCGTCACTACTACTTGCGGCCGGTTGAGCCACCCTTCGACGAGTCTAAGTTTCGACTGATTGTATCGATAATCAACTCGGTTTCTGCCTGCGAGAGGTCGGCTGTGACGTCTCCAAGTTCGGAGCTTCTGTTCGAGACGTCCGATTTGAGCGTCTCGAACGCCTCACTGGATGCGAGTTTCGACGCGTCTTTTTCGCCCTCAAGTGATGCTTGTTTTATATTCTTCCGGATGTAATTGCGCACTTCTCGTTCGATCGCTCCGAGTGTCTCGAGTCGCTCAGTCGCGTTGAGGAGGTCCTGTATACCCACCGGTTTGAGTAAGTAGTCATCGAATCCCATCTCAACGATATCCCAGTCAGGTCTGACAGCAGTGAGCATCGCGACTGGATAGTCGTGACCCCGGTCTCGGAGCCGTTCGAGTACTTCACCGCCAGACGGCCCCGGTATCTTGCGGTCGAGGAACACCGCGTCCACTGACTCTTCGACTTCGAGTGCCTCGGTACCTGAGTAGGCGGTCACGACATCGTATTTGGTGTTCAATATTTCGGCGTAGTGATCGGCGAGCGTCACCTCATCTTCGACGATCAGAACGGTTTCGATTATGTAACCCATTGTGTTACTGATTCCTGTAAGCCGTTAAGCCGTCCACTCGTCTTTCCTTTCGTCTTCTTCTATCATATCGCTCGTTATGTTCGATAGATTTTCAATAATGTCATCTTTTGTCACGACTCCTTCGATGGACATACCGTTGACCACGGGAAGACAATTCACTTTCGCTCGCCGGAGTTTCCCGACAGCGATGAGGGCGGTCTCGTTGGGACCGACTTTGGTTTCGAGTCCGCGTGAGAACCCGGATATTGGAATATCGCTCAGCGATGCATCGGTTTTATAACACGCGATCAGCGCCTTACGCCGGGTTAACATCGCTGCTGGCGTCCCGTCCTCAATGACAAGGATGTGGTCGACTTTATTACTGAGCATCAACTCAACCGCCAGATCCAGCGTCTGATCGCGGGGAATCGTCTCGAAGTTCCCGGTCATAATATGTTTGACGAGCATTAGTACTTTTTTCGATGATGATCAGTCGCCTGAGCGATAGGTAACACGAGTTTCGCTACAGTGCCTCTGGGTTCGTTTTTCGCAAACTCAAGACGGCCACCCGAAAACGTCAACGCCCATTGTGCCGCCCAGAGTCCGAACCCGCTCAGATGATCCAACTGGCTTTCCTGTTCGGCGTTCAGGACTTCAACTGTCTCGTCTGGAATGCCAGGACCGTTGTCTGTGATCCGGAGTTCGACTTCACCCTTTTCGGGCCGGGAACGCAGAGCGACCGTGACCGTTGGTGTGTCTGAGTCGTTGTGCTCCACCGCGTTTCTAAGCACGTTCCTGATCGCCCGTTTGATCAGGTCGTTGGTCTCGACAAGAGCGGTTCCGGGGAGTTCAACTGAGAACGCAACGTCTGTTCGCTCGGCGCGCAGTGTTGCCAGCTGTTCCCGTGTGATTTCAACAATATCGACCACCCTGTTGTCGACCTCTCCAGACTCGAAGGCCTGTTCGAACTGCTTGATGTCCTGACTCAGCGACAGCGTTTCAGTTATCGTCTTCTCGGCACCGTCAAGATGCTGCCGGACGGGCCCGTTTGCGGCTTCCTGCTTCGCTAATTGGACTGAGAGGAGAATCACGTTCAGGTTGTTTCTGAGGTCGTGCCGCAGAATCCGTTGCAAGACAGAGATTTGCTGCTTTTGTCTCTTTTTTTCCGTGATGTCTCCAGCGACTCCGATGAATCGTTCGATTTCCCCATTGTTGTAAACTGGTTTTAGCGTTTGATCGATCGTCCGACGCTCGCCATTGTTTTGACCGATCATAAACTCCGCTTGCCACGTCTCTCCGTGGGTTAGTGTGTCCAGTATCTCATCAGTCAATGTCCCCGATTGCGCTCTGTCCGCCAGCGGGAACGTCTGTTCGCCAATGAGTTTGGATGCATCACAGTTCGTCTGCGCCTCGAAGGCTGGATTGACGTACTCGACGGTGCCGTCGCTGTCCATCCAGTATATCATACGACCAGCATTCTCGACGGCTTCTCTGAACGTCCTGAGGCGCCGTTCACGTGCTTTCCGCTCCGAAATGTCACGCCCGATGCCGACGAGGCCAGTCGTCCTTCCGTCTTCATCTTCTAGGCGTGCTCCAGTAAACTCGTGTGGAATATGCTGGCCGTGGGCGGTACGCAAGTCAGCCTCGACGGTGACTTCTCCGTCCGCAAATGCCGTCTCGATGGCGTCGGCGATCGTCTTTTGATCTTTCTCTGGGAAGAATTCGAGAGCGTCTATTTCTTCCAGTTCCGATTCACTGTAATCGGTGATGTTGATGAACTGCTCGTTCCACCGAGTCACGTTTCCATCCACATCGACCACGTAGAACAGGTCATCTAATGCGTCGAGCGTCTGTTCGATGAACTGCCGTTCCTCAAGAAGTTCGTTCTGTTTGTCTTTTAATTCTGTCACGTCGTACAGTCGTAACAAATACCCCCTTACTGCTCCGCCGTCACGGTGGAGGGGGAGTTTCTCCACTTCGTAGTATCGTTCTGCCTCCCCGTTCGTCTGTATTACGTCCGTCCGTTGACTCGACTCGTTTCCTGTGTCCACAGCGTCTGAAATATCGGGGAACACTGTCTCGATGTGAGTGCCGACAATGTCGACTGTTGCGTCCGTCAGAGATTCTGCTGCCGGATTGACGTCCATAACTCGTGACCGCTTGTCGGTCACGATGACGGGACTTGACATCTGTCTGATCAACTCGTCACGCGCGACCTCGCGGGCCAGTGGTAGCGTCTGAAGGAACTGGTCGCGAAAGGTCGCAGCGATCAGCAAAGTCCCGCTCAGGGAGAAAGCCGCCGGCGTCAGATCCACCGTGGGTATGACTCCCGTGAGATACAGGATGTTCACGATGAGCGGAAAGGTGGCAGCCAGTACCAACGCAAATGCTTCTGATCGATATGCCTCGTCAGACAGCAGTGTCGTTAGGACGATAACTGCGGTCCCCAGTCCTATCAGTGCATACGATTGCAGCGTGTGAATCCAGAACAGGGCGCCGGGAGAGGTCTGCATAATCTCAAGTTGCCCTCGCGACACGATATCGACCGAGGACCACAACAGTCCGTGATACTGGTTCGTGAAACCAGCCACAGCCGTCAAAATGGGCACAACTGCCAGTGCGGCGAACTCCCGTTTGGTGGGGGTTCGTAGTCTCCCGGTGTACTGAGCGGCGAAAACGAACCACGCGATGGAGACGAGGCCAACTGCAGGATATGTCAGGCTATAAGCAAAACGTTTCAGCGCAGGTATCGTCGTGCTGAGTCCAACGACGTACGTCAACGACCACCACGTGACCGCAAGCAACAGCACGATCAACGACCGGGCATACTGGTACTCGCGGTGTCGCCAGGCGATAATACTCAGAAGAGCTGATGATAGAACGCTGATAAGTATCGGAAGGATATAAATAAGAAACCCGTGTGTTTCCATCCTGAACCACCCGTTTAGGTCATTTCGTCGCTGGGTCCGTTAATACTTGCCGACCCAAAATCAATTTTGATAATCGCTTTGTGCGAATCGCGCACCCACAGCCACCAGTGTCGCACCCTATCATAGAAGTCCTTCGTGGGCTCCACTTCGGAGAATCAACCGTCAGGCACCGGCGGATTCAATTCAGGTACGGAACCCGATAGGAAAGTCATAAGTGCATCACCGGTCCCCGCGAAGATCACAGAATAACAGGCCTCATCACCGTTATCATATCAATATATTGGGGTGAGGATTCGGATCGATTCTCCACAGAAGTAAACGTCCGAAAGCGAACCTGCATATCACACGAAGAGTGACACGATTCGGCCAACGCCATAGTTATTCAGCGGTCCAAACTATCGTATAAGTAACAGGAAATAATCTTTACATAAGCTACAGAATCTTAGTTTCGTATGGTTAGCGCACACTCGCCCCACAAGCCAACGGGGCGTTTGCCCGCCCTCTCGGCGCAACTCAGCGGGGCTGAAACGATCGAGACTGCTGTCGCGCGTGCAACCTCGTTGGCGGAACTGGTGTTCGGTCGGGCACAGGTGGGCATCTACGAGTATGACGCAATGAACGGGACAGTCACTACTATCGGATCGGCTAGCACGGCTTCAACTCGCGCGAATAGCGATTCAGCCCAGATTCCAGATTCGGTCGTCAAGCGACTCGGGCAATGTGAACAGGGAGTCTCATCCGATGAGCTACCCAAGGCGACGTTCGACACTGATCTGCAGGGGCCGTTTCAGGCAGAGGTTCTCGCTTCTGTCGGTCGTGATCGGATGCTACATATCGGCGTCCTGGAACCGGGTGAGATCGGCGAAACAGGGATCCACGCTGCCGACGGAATCGCAGCGAGTCTCGACAACGCCCTCGCTCGGATCGACGACACCGGATCCGGGTCTGTGGACGACGTCCACCAGGAGGTCACGCTGTCGACTCTGGACGACGGCGGACTGACCTGTGCGAACCGCGACATCACCGACCGCATACGCCGGGAGGAAGGTCTCCGTGATCTCAAAGAGCGGCTCGGTCTAGCCATCGAGGGGACAGAACTCGGGGTCCGGGACTGGGATATGGAGACCGACGACGTCATTTTCAACGAGCGGTGGGCGGCGATGTTCGGCCGCTCACTCGACGAGACCGAACCCACCCTCGCGACGTGGGAACAGCGGGTACATCCAGCTGATGTCGCCCGTCCCCGGTCCGGCCTTGTAGCCGGTATCCCGTCGTCGTGGTGACGAGTCAGCGCCTCACCGCTCGGACACACACACAGATCACGTTACTCACACGAACGCCGTTCCGAACCCCGGTGGAGAACTCCATCTGACCCCGACAACGCGCCGAACTGGGGCACGTGTTGGGCTGGGCCCACGAGAAGTGAGACCGACGAACCGCCCCTGCTGCGCTGGGGAGTGAGTAGCTCGAGGTCGGCGTTGTCGCGGGAAAACGAGGACATATCAAGAGGATGTGGGTAGCCGAATGCTTCAATTATCCCGAGCGAGATATGTAATTATGACTAACGCTGACTCCACTCACGGGTCGACGGGGCAACTGGTTACCCTGTCGGCCGATCTCAACCGAGCGGACACGGTTGAGACAGCGATCACTCGCGTAGTCGAGTTGGCTGAGACGGTGTTCGATCAGCCAACGGCGAGTATCTACGAGTACGACTCACACACCGGGACGACCACGTGTCTCGCTGCATCCACGTCGGACGCGACCCGAACTGACGGCGCCCCGGGCCGGATACCAGCGTCAGTGATCGAGCGGTTCGGTGAACGCGAGGCCGAGCAGCCGAGTGACGGTACTCCCGAAGCGGTAGTCGAGGCCGATTCAGAGGGATCGTCTCAGTCCGAAATGTTCGCCCTCGTGGGCCACGACCGCCTACTCCGCCTCCGTGTGGGGGACGCGGGCGAAGTCGAAGACGATGCGGTCGCCGCCGTCGAAGGAATCGCGGCAAGCCTCGAAACAGCCCTGGGGCGGATCGATCAGCAGCAGTCGGCAGCCATCGATTGCAACGCACTCGACGCCGTGTTCGACCACTCGGACGACGCCACGTTCGTCAGTGACACCAACGGGACGCTGGTGGCGGTCAACCGCGCCGCAGTCGAGTTGACCGGTCACAGCCGGGAGACCCTCCTGACGAACGGCTTCGCCGAGGTGTGCGGCGAGGCCGTGGGAGAACATCTAAAATACGCCGTCGATGGGGCGTCGGAGCCACGTACGACGACGCTCCGATGTGCCGACGAGACGGACCTCCCGGTCGAACTCACGAGCGAGCGGATCGACGGAGACGGGGCAACCTACATCCGCACGACGGCAAACGCGCGTCCGACGTCGCCGGACGACCGGCCCGAGAGGGACGAGACGGTGGACCGGACTGCCGATGCGGTCACCGCGCTTCGCCGTCTGAACGAACTCACGGTCAACTCCGAGGAGTTCGATGGGACCATCGAGAAGCTGCTCGCGCTCGGATGTGATCACTTCAGCCTCGACACGGGCATCCTCTCGTCAATCGACGGTGACGACTACGAAGTCGAGGCCGTGGTCGATGCGACCGGAATGCACGAGCCGGGTGCTGTGTACGATCTCGGAGAGACGATGTGCCAGGCGACGCTCGCGAATGATGGAGCCGAGCCGCTCGCGTTCGCCGACGTCGCGGACACCGAACACGAGAGCCACCCGGCGTCGGATAGTGTGAGTGCGTACATCGCGGCGCCAGTCATCGTCGATGAGGAGACGTATGGGACGGTGAACTTCTCGATGGGACGTCCACGGTCGACGGCGTTCAACGCAGAAGAGAAAGAGTTCGTGAAGCTCGTGGCTCAGTGGGTCGGAAGCGAGATCGAACGTCGCCGGCGGTTCCAGGAACTGGAGCGATACGAGACGATTCTCGAAGCGGTCGGCGATCCGGTGTACGCGCTGGATCCCGAGGGGCGGTTCACGTACGTCAACGAGGCCGCGCGGCGCGAGTTCGGCTACGGAACGGAGATCATCGGCAAGCGTCCGTCGGTCGGGATGAGTGAAGCCGACATAGAGCGGATTCGAGAGCAGATCGAGGACCTGCTCGGCACGGACGAGCAGTCGATAACGGCGGAGTTCGAACTCGAAACCGCCGGCGAGTCGCGAACGATCGTCGAGAACCGACTCGCGCTGATCGGTGACGATGCGTTCCGCGGAACCGCCGGCGTCCTCAGAGACATCACCGACCGAGAGGAACGACAACGACAACTGGAGTCGTTCCAGCGAGCCATCGAAGAGGCGGCCGACGGCATTGCGATTCTCGACGGGGACGAGTACACGTACGTCGATCAGTCTCACGTCGATATGTACGGGTTCGACGACAGAGCGCAGTTGCTGGGTAGTTCCTGGCGAGAACTGTACGACGACGCGGAAGTCGAACGGCTGGAAGCAGAAGCGTTCCCGGCGCTCGAATCAGAGGGACACTGGCGCGGGATGGTGACCGGGTCGCGTCCGGACGGATCGACGTTCCCCGCCGAACTCTCGTTGACTATCGTTGGGGACGGCCGACTCGTCTGTACCGTCCGCGATGAAACCGAGCGGCAGGCCCGGGAACGCGAACTCGAACTGAAGGAGCGAGCGATGAACGAGGCGACCGTCGGTATCCAGATCACCGACCCGAACCAGCAGGGGAATCCGCTTGTTTACGTCAACAACGGGTTCGAGCGGCTGACCGGATACGCTTCCGAGGAGGCGATCGGTCGTAATCCGCGCTTCCTGCAGGGTGAAGACACCGACCCCGAGAAGGTCGAAGAACTTCGATCGGCGATCAGAAACGAAGAACCGGTTGCGCTCGAACTCCGAAACTACCGGAAGGACGGGACGCCGTACTGGACTCGGCTGTCTATCACGCCAGTCACAGACGAGAACGGCGTAGTGCAGAATTTCATCGGTATCCAGCAGGACGTCACAGAGCGCTGGGAGCGAGAACGGGAACTCGCAGTGAAAGAGCGGGCGATGAACGAAGCCGACGTCGGGATCACGATCAGCGACCCGAATCGAGCGGACAATCCGCTGGTTTACGTCAACGACGGATTCGTCAAGCAGACGGGATACACGCGCGAGGAGGCCGTCGGGCAGAACTGTCGGTTCCTCCAGGCCGACGACAGAGATCAGTCGGCGCTCGACGACCTGCGGGAGGCGATTGCTGCCGAGGAGACGACGACCGTCGAGTTGCGAAACTACCGCAAGGACGGCGAGCAGTTCTGGAACCGGCTCTCTGTGACACCCGTCTACGACGAGTCGGGGACGCTCACGAACTATGTCGGAATCCAGCAGGACGTGACCGAGGAGAAGCGCAGAGAAGAGCGCCTGCGAGCGCTCCTCGGGACGACGCGGGAACTCCTGCAGACGGACGACGCCCAGGATGCGACAGCGAAGGTGGCTGAAACGATTGCGACGGAGTTCGGGTTCGATCAGTCGGCCGTCTATTTGCGCGCAGAGGACGAACTTGTCCGGACGGACGCGCACGGAGCGAGCACCGCCAGGCCGCCCGCACGGATCAAGCGGGGACTGTCGCCGCTGTGGGACGCCGTCGAGGCCGGCGAAGTCATTCACTACGACGACTGTACGGAAATCGACGACGGCATCGACCGCGGAAATATCACCGCGAGTGGGTACTTCCCTGTCGGTGATCACGGCGCGGTCGTGGTGGGAGTGACAGACCCCAGTCGGTTGGGTGACATCGAGCGCCAACTCGTCGAGGTCGTGACGAAGAACCTCGCGGCCGTGTTAGACAGCCTCGACAGGGAGGACTCACTCCGAGCGAGCGAACGACGATACCGTAGCCTGGCGGAGAACATCCCGAACGGTGCTGTCGGGATCTTCAATACTGACCTCGAATACACGCTGGCAGCGGGCGAGCTGTTATCGGATCTCGGCATCGATCCAGCGGAGGCCATCGGCACGAGAATTGACGAGGTACTTGTCGGCGTCGACAACGCCGACGAACTTCGGTCCCAGTTTCGAGCGGCATTGGACGGCGAGCGCACGGACCGCCGCATCGAACTCGGCGGGATGACGATCCGGATGCACGTCGTCCCGGTCGATCCCGAAGACGGGGAGTCTGACGACACGCAGGGGCTGGTGCTGGCGCAGGACGTTACCGACGAAGCACGCCGCGAACGGGAGCTGTTCGAGGAACGCGAGCGATTCCGTCTGTTGACAGAGAGCGTTGACGAATACGCTTTCCTCATCGTCGACGAAGATGGAACGGTGCAGACGTGGAACGAGAGCGCAGAGAACTTGTTCGGCTACGACGCCGACACAGCGATCGGAATGCCGATGAGCACGTTCCACACGGAGGCGGACCGGGAGTCGGGAGTCCCCGAACGGGTGCTTCAGCAGGCGCGTCTCGCCGGCGAGAGCGCCAACGAGGGATGGCGCATCCGGGCTGACGGGTCGACGTTCTACGCGGACGTTCGGTACGCCCCGCTCGAAGGCGACAACGGCGAGTTTCGCGGGTACGCCAAGATCGTTCGCGATATGACCGAACGGCGGCGCCAGCGGCGCCGGACCGAGCGATTCGTCGAAGAATCCAACGACGTGATAACGGTCGTCGACGACGACGGAACGATCACCTACGCCAGCGGATCGGCCAGCCGCGTCCTCGGATACGAACCCGACGACCTCGTCGGTGAGAACCTCTTCGACTACATCCACCCCGACAGCCGCGAGAAAGCGATGGAGACGTTCTTCACCGGGATGGAGGACCCCGACGCCGACCTCCAGGCCGAGTGTCGCCTCAAGTCGGGTGACGGCGAGTGGCGCAACGTCCGTGGTCAGTGCCGGAATATGCTGGGCGACGACGCTATCGATGGGATGTTGCTGTACCTCCGGGACGTGACCGAACACAAAGAGCGCGCCCGGCGGTTCGAGAGCATCTTCAACCAGACGTTCCAGTTCACTGGGCTGCTGGAATCCGACGGGACGGTCCTCGAAGTCAACCGCGCGACAGTCGATTTCACCGGCGTCGAGCGGGATGCGGTCGTCGGAGAGCCGCTTTCGGAAGCGCCCTGGTGGGCTGTCTCCGAGGAGGTCGAAGACGACCTTCGGAACGCTATGGACCGGGCCGCGAACGGCGAGTTCGTCCGCTACGAAACGGAGGTGCGCGGCGCAGAGGGCCTGGCGACGATCGACTTCTCGCTGAAACCCGTGACCGACGAGGACGGCGACATCTCCCTGATCGTCGCGGAGGGCCGTGACATCACGACGCAACAGCAGCACCGGCGACACCTGGAGGTGATGCAGCGGGTGATGCGTCACAATATGCGGAACGACCTGACGAAGGTCCGCGGGTGGACGGAGGTGATGTGCGATGAGCCGGATCCGGACAAGCGGACTGAACACCTCGAAACTGTCATCGGAATCATCGAGAAGTGGGAGTCGATGATCGAGAAGATGCAGGAGATTCGGCAGGTGCTCCAGTCCCAGAGCGAAACGTTGGATAGAGCGGAGTCCGAGGAGTTGATTCACAACGCCGTGGCTGCGGTTCGCGAGCAATCCGCCGAGGCAACAGTCGTGACCGACGTCTCAGACGGGGGAGAGACGCAACTTCCCGCAACCATCGCTATTGCGATTCGTGAACTGATCAAGAACTCGATTGAGGCGAGAGCGGACGCAACGGTCGGAGTCACCCTCTCTCACCTGGACGAGGGATGGGTCGAGATCAGCGTGCGAGACGACGGGCCAGGGTTGCCGGATATGGAGGCAGACGTGCTCGAAACCGGCGAAGAGAGCCCGCTCAACCACGGGCAGGGTCTCGGCCTGTGGATGGTTCGGATGATCGTCATCCGGAGCGGAGGTGACGTGTCGGTCGATTCGACGCCCGACGGGACAGAAGTGCGTCTGCGTCTGCCGGCCACAGATGATCGAGGCACACTGGTGAGAGCGGGCAAAGCAGACTGAGGGGACGTGTGCGTCGAGAACGTGATGCGCCACCGACGCCAAAGCGGCCTCACCCACTGCGACGGGCGTTCCCGTGGCACCGCGATGGCGACGGCCCACTGGTTTCGGTGACGGAGAGGCGCGATCACGCCGCTGTAACGCCGGAATCAGGACTCCAGGTACTCCGCTTCCGACGACCGTCCGCCGGAACGGGATAGCACGGGCCGGCCAGATGACGGCCGAGCGGCATCGGGCGACGGCCGACGCACCTCAGGTAGCCTGCTGACAGTCCACACACAGGGCGTCATCGACGGCGTCGGTTGGGATCACAGCCCCGCAGCGACGACACCGAAACCGACCGTGCGTGTACTCGGTGTGCGATGGTACCGAAGAGACAGCAGTTTTTCTGGGCATACCTATTCATATGATCCCCTATACAAAATACTTCTGGACATAGCAGTACCTATTTTATTATCGTCGGGCAGGTGATACGGACTCAACCGAGAACGTGACTGGACGGCCAGTTTCGGGCGGGATTACTGGAAATCCTCGACGAATCGGGCGGGGAGCCGATCGAGGTGTTTCTCGGGCAGCGCGTCGACGACAGCCTCGGTGACCTCGACCATCGGTTTGCGCAACAGCACGTACCCCGCGGAGACGCCGAGTGCGCCGAGGACGGCTGTGCGGGCGACATCGTCGAGCGCGTACAGCGCGGGGAGCGAGAAGAGCCCCGCCGCGAGCAGGTCCTCCGGCGCGCCGTCGTAGCGGATCCATCGACGAGGGCGGATCCACTGGCGGTGGTAGTGGCTGTAGACGGCTCGGTCGGACGTACCCAGCCACGGTTTCAACTCCAGTCCCCCGCCGAGGGCGTCCATCGCCGAGTGGAGTGCGGCCGCGACGAGGAACAACGCAGCCGCGACGTCACTGACTCCGTGACCGAACGGGTCTATGCTTTTGTATGGGGAGTGTGTTACGTTGCCATATGACGTTCATCATCGTCGGGTACGGCCGAGTGGGCGCACGCACGGCCCGGATTCTCCACGAGGAGGGACGCGCGGTCACCGTGGTCGAAAACGATCCTGACAAAGCCGATCGCGCCCGCGAGGCGGGCTTCGAGGTCGTCGAGGGCGACGGAAGCAGCGAGTCGGTGCTGAGACGCGCCGGCGTCGAGAACGCGGCCGCGCTTGGCGGACTCACGGGCGATCCGAACACCAACTTCGCCGCCTGTATGGTCGGTAAGCAGTTCGGTTGCCGGGTCGCGATGCGGATCAGCGAGGACTACCGAGAAGAGATCTACGAGCGATACGAGGAGGACGTCGACGAGGTCATCTACCCCGAACGGCTGGGCGCGGCGGGCGCAAAGACCGCGCTACTCGGCGGGAGTTTCAACGCGCTCGGCGAACTGACCGAGGAACTCCGACTCACGGCGGTAACGATCCCCGAAGACGCGCCGGTCGTCGGGAAGAAAGTCAACAATATCGATCTCGGGAATTTCGGGCGAATCTACGCACACGGGGGACCCCGCGACGAACTGACGATTCCCCTTCCAGGGACCATCGTCGAGGCGGGCGACCGACTGGCGCTGGTGGTCGACGACGACGGACTCGAACAGACGCGCGCGGCGCTGTTAGGCGAATAGCGGTGTAACGTCGGTACCGTCGCCCGTCGTAGGGCGTAGAAGTAACCACGCGCTGAGGACCGCGTGCGTCGTCGCGGGGGGGCGACGACGCCGGTGAACCGGGGTGCAACGTCCGTGTGCCGGGCGCGCGGTGGGAGGATGGGAACGACGGCGGCGGTCGCGGTAGTGCGTCCCGCCGCAGGACCGGAGACGCCGTTCGTCTCGGTCGAGGCCGTCTGTGCGCGCCCGAACAGGTGATCACTCCTGTCGGATATAAAACCGCGTCAGACAGAGAGCATACTTTCAGTAAAAAGGCCCGACTCAGTCAGGCGATTTTGTCAATGACTCAATGTGGAACAGCGAATAAAAAGGCCCGGATGCGCTGGTTAACTTCGGACCACACCCTGCAGGTACGCGCCGAGGAACATCCCGGCGAGCGCCCACAGGATCGTGATGTTACCGGTGCCGAGGCTGGCGTAGGCCGCGCCGGGACAGATCCCGGAGAGACCCCAGCCGACGCCGAAGATCGCTCCGCCGACCAGGACGTTTCGGTCGAACGGCTTCAGCCGACGCTCGTAGCGGTCGCCGGTCAGGGGCGCGCTATCGCGGATTCGCGGCAGCACCGCGAAGGCGATGCCCGTGACGATCGCTGCGCCGAACATCACGAACGGCAGCCCCAGGTCGTCGAACTGGAGGAAGTCCAGCACGACCTCCGGCCGCGCCATATGGCTGAAGCCGAGGCCGAACCCGAAGATCAGGCCGCCGACGAGGATCAGTGGTATAAACAGCAGGTGCCGACCACCGTCGCTCGCGAGTCGAGTGCGTTCCTGGTCGTCAGGCTGAGACGCTCGCTGCTCGTCGCTCACGGGCTTACCCCCAGCGCGGCGACGACCTGCGCGGTCACAATGGCGACCAGCAGGAACGTCGCTACCCCCACCAGGGAGGTCTTCGAGGCCGATCCGACGCCACAGACGCCGTGGCCCGACGTGCAACCCTTGCCGATCCGGGTGCCGATTCCGACGAGGATGCCACCCAAGAACAGCCGCCAGGGCTGTACCGACGTGGTCCAGAGCGTCAGGCCGGCGACCTCATAGAGGCTCCCGGTCGCGCCGGACTCGTACAGCGACGTCGTGGCGAGCCCCGACTGGACCGTCGCGGCGAACCCGAACGCTCCGAGGACGATTCCCAGCGTGAACACGACTCGCCAGTTCCGCGACTCGACGTACTGCTGGAACCGCGACTGCTCGGAGGCGTACGATAGCGTGGACTCGAGAAACGTGCTCGCACCGGCGGCGATACCCGTCCCGACGTAGATGACGACCGCGCCCAGGCCGACGAGGAGTCCCCCGACGGCGTAGCGGCTGATCCCGTTCGGGAACAGTTCGGCGACGATCTGTAGCGCTACTGGGTCAGCGACCATACGCCGACTCAGTCACCCGCGAGCGATTCCTGGCTCGCCGCGCAGTTGTTCGGCCCCAGTTCCATCGAGAACGCCTCGTCGTCGTCGACAGCGCGTTGCCCGAGGTTCGTCGCGATGATCTCCTCGTGGTTCGCCGGCCGGGGCGGCATATCGGCGAGGATCAGTTCGACGAAGTCGTCTGTATCCATCGAGAGCGCGTCCATCCCGTCCTGCAACTCGCCGATCGTGGCCGTGTAGGTCCCGTCATCGGCGGCCACCGCCGCGTCGCTGAAGTGCGCGCCGCCGACGAGCGTGTCGTCGGGAAGCGAAAGCACGCGCTCCTGCAGTGTCTCGTGGAGCAGTCTCGCGGCATCGGGTGCGCCTTCGTCGCCTTCTTCGAGGTCGGGCCGGGCGACGCTCTCGATGAAGAGGCCGTCGCCGGTCGTCAGTAGACTGCCATCGAGCAGATACGAGGTCATCCCGGTGGTGTGTCCGGGGGTGTACACGGTCTCGATCTCGGCGGCACCGACGGTGAAGACGTCGCCGGCTTCGGCGTTCGTCAGTTCGTCGGCGTACGTGACGCCACGGTCGACGGACGCCCCGGGGATCACGCCTTCGACGCCCTCGTCGTCAAGCTCACGGACCCCCGAGATGTGGTCCGCGTGGATGTGGGTGTCGAGTGCGTAGACGAGGTCGGCCCCGAGGTCGATCGCATCAGCGAGGTAGCGATCCGTGAACGCGCGAAGCGGGTCGACAATCGCGGCCTCGCCGTCGCTGACGAGCAGGTAGCCGAGACAACCCGACGAGGGGCGTTGGTACTGATAAAGGGTGCCCGCGCCGTCGTAGCGGGAGACCGTCTCACGGTCGTAGATGCTCGCCCAGCCGTTCATCCCGTCTTCGAGGTGGTCCACGTCGTAGCCGCGTTCGACGAGGGTGCCCGCGACGTATTCGCTGGCGCCGCCCTTGGCACACAGGACCGTGACGTGCTCGTCGGACGGAATCGAATCGAGCACGTCGGCGGCGATCGCCTCGTCGAGGAAGTGGAAGTAGGGGACGTTGATCGAGGTGACGTTCTCGCCATCGATGTGCCACTCATCGTAGTCGGACTGCATTCTGGTGTCGAGGAGAGTGACATCCTCGCCCGAATCGAGGCGGTCCTTCAGCGCGTCCGGCGTGGTGGTTTCGACGTCAGCGTCCGGCGCAGGAAAGTCCTCTGCGTTCATTATCGTACATTCCTCGGTACCGGGTGTGTGCACAAAAGCGTTTGGATAAAATTTCTAAATTTATACAATACTACCGAGTTCGGTATTCTGACGAGAACGGGGTGATTGCGCGACAATTCGGCATTTCGAACCGTATTATGATTTTGTGCGTGTCCGTGTGAGCGCGGTGGACAGTCGCGGCCAAGCAGTAATTTGGCCAGATCACAAGAACCGATACCCTTTTTACTGACCCATCAATATTGTACGCTAGATCCAATACGTAACACGGATCAGAGAACTATGAGTGTGAATTTCGACATCGCGGAGACGCTCGACGTGAAAGGTGCCTCGTGTCCGATGCCGGTAATCAAGACGAAGTCCGCCGTCGACGAACTCGAAGCAGGCGACGTAGTTGAGGTGCTGGCGACCGACCCCGGGAGTGTGAGCGACCTCGATGGGTGGGCCTCCGGAACTAACGGTGTGGAGTTGCTCGACCAATTTGAGGGCGACGACGTGTACAAGCACTACGTGCGCAAGACGGTGTGACCGATGGAGAAGATCGGAATCATCGTCGACAGCGACAGTCCGAAGAGCCTCGCAATGGCGATGAACCTCGGGCACACGGCGCTGGCGTCGGAGATGGAGGTACTCGTCTACTTCACGTTCGACGGGCTCACACACCTTCTCGAGGGCGAGAAGGACGTCTCAGAGATTCAGGCGCTCCTCGACGAGGGGATGCCGAATCCCTACGACCTGCTCGACGCGTTCGTCGCCGAGGGCGGTGAGGCCGTCACCACGGTCGCCTGTACGACCACGCTGGATATGCTGGCGTGGGAGCAGGACGCCATCGACGACGACGTGACGACGAAGTTCGCCGGCGCGGCGACCTTCCTCGAAGCCGTCGACGACGCCGATCAGGTGTTCAGCTTCTAAAATGAGCACAGAGACACCCGACACCGACGCGGAGTCCGCCCCGGAGGGCGTCGAGGAGGCCCCGTCGCGTGCGGCGTTGGCCGCGCGCGTCGAGGAACTGGAATCGCAACTCGCGGCGGTCGACACCGACGATGGGGAGAAGAAGATGTCCATCGTCGCGACGAAGGGGACGCTCGATATGGCGTATCCGCCGCTCATCCTCGCCAGCACGGCCGCTGCGTTCGGCTACGACGTGACGGTCTTCCACACGTTCTGGGGGCTCGACATCCTCCACGAGGAACGCTCGAAAGACCTCAAACTCAGTTCGGTCGGCAACCCCAATATGCCGGTCCCGAACGTCCTCGGCGCGCTTCCGGGGATGGACCGCGTGACCACCTCGATGATGGAAAAGCGGATCGACGACAACGACACCGCGACCATCGAGGAACTCATCGAGACCTCGCTGGATATGGGCGTCGAGTTCCAGGCGTGTCAGATGACGATCGACCTGATGGATTACGACGAGAATGACTTTTACGACGGTGTCACGACCGGCGTCGGTGCAGCGACGGCTGTTCAGGATATGGCCGACGCCGACATTCAGTTGCTCGTCTGATCACGCATCCTTTCGCCGACGGAAGTTGCGTTCCGGCGATCGATACCCTTCTTGTGACCGACGCCGGAGGTACACGTATGGAATCCTGGCGTGCGCTCTTCGATCGTGCGGCCGGTGTCGACGCCGACGAGGCCGCGATTACAGCGGCGCTCCGGGCGGTGCGGGCGGACGAGGGAGAGAGGAGTTCCGATAGCGACGGCGCAGATGAAAACGACGCCCACGAGGCCGATCCAGACGAGACGGCCGCCGGTTCCGGGCCGTCAGTATCATCGCCGGCGGAGTCGTCGCCCGCTCGCGTTGTCGCCGACGCCGACGTTCTCGCCGCGGACCTCCTCGTGGACGGCGACGCCCGCGCGGCGCTCGACGAACTCCGAGCACACACCTGGACAGTGTTGCTTGCGAGCGATCCGCTCCTCGACGACGCCGAGGCCGTCATCGGCTCCGTCGCGGACGGCCGCCTGGCGGCGGACTGGCGCGAGCGCGTCGCGGCGTGGCGTCAGTCCGTGGCGCAACCGCCGGGCGATCACCCGGCGCTCGCAAGCGCCTACCGCGGCGGCGCGATGCATCTGCTGTCGTTCGACGAGGAGCTTCGCTCGGCACAGGCGGGCGCGACGCTCGGCAGTCAGCTCTCCATAAGCGCTCGTCACCCGCAGGCCTTTGCGAGCCTCTTCGCCCCCGAGAGCCTCTATCAGGAGGTCGTCGGTGGGACCTATCCCGGCCCCGACCACGACCCCCGAGAGTGAACTGCGCGTCCGAGGTGACCGTGCCGCCAGGACACCCGGAATCGAAGCGCGTTTCCGCGTTGCAGACCCACGAGTAGACGTTGGTGGACGAGATCACGCCCGCGGAGTTGCGCACCCGACTGTCGGACGTAGCCGAGTCGCCGGCCGTCGATCCGTCGCTCTCGGTTGTCGACATCAGGGACCCCTCTTCCTACGCCGCCGGCCACATCGAGGGCGCGGTGAACGTCCCGCCTACCCGACTGTCGACGAACGCACTCGATGCGCCGTGGGCTGACGCTGACGAGGTCGTCGTCTCCTGCTACATCGGCAAGAGTTCCAAGCGGGTGGCAACCGTGCTCGACCGTCACCTCGACGCCGACGTCGTGAGCCTCCGCGGCGGCTTCGAGGCCTGGAGCGGCCCGACCGAGGACAGTCGACGCGGAGCCGACGGCCGTGGTGCGAGCCAGGAAGGCCCCGAGGCCCCGTTCTGACTGCGGAGCGGCCGCTACGCGACGCAGACGATCATTACCGTTCGACCGGCCTCAGGCCTGCCAGCGAAGCCCGCAGTTCTCACACACGTGGAGGCCGCCGTCTTCGGCCTGGATGTCCTCGGAACGGCATTTCGGACACTGGCTCTCACCGTCGGTTTCGATTGTCACATTTCACCGGTGGCTAATTGCGTGCAAAAAGTATGAGGGTCGTTCTCACGAACGGGGAGTGAGCCGAACGTCGATTGTGGGTCCCGGTGAAACGCACAGGGGCATCGCTGATCAGGGTGAAAAACCCAGAATAGGGAGTCGCGGTGCCGTCGCGGCGTTACTTGCCGCGCCGACGGTCCGAGCCGATGCTCGGGCGGGTGTGTTCGGCGCCCTTACCGCGGTTCTGGAGGCCGCGGTTCGAGCGGCCGGCGTTCGTCAGGCCGCGGAAGGCGCGGCCCTTGTGATCGTCGCTGCAGATCCAGTTGAGGTCGTCGTCGGTTTCGATCGCAGGGTGTTCCGGATCGACGTGAATCACTTCGTGCCACTTCTGGGAGCCGTCTTCGCCGACCCAGTAGGAGGCGAGCGTCCGAAGGTTCGGATACTTGCGCGCGGCGCGCTCTTCGGCGATGCGCTGGATGCTCTTGCGGCGACCGACGCGGTTGACGCCCTGTCGCTTGCTGCGGCGACCCGCCTTGAACCGTTGCTTGCGGGCGTTACCCTTGCGGACGGAGACGCGAGTCACGACGATACCCTGCTTGGCCTTGTAGCCGAGTTCGCGGGCCTTGTCGAGGCGCGTCGGTCGGTCGATGCGGACGATAGCGCCCTCGTCGCGCCACTCCTGCTTTCGTTGCCACTGCAACTCGGCGAGTTTGCCGTCGCCGGGCTGCTTCCACGCGTCCTTGATGTGTGAGTAGAAGCTTCGTGCCATAGGTTCACCACGGGCGCTTGCGATTCGGGCGACGGTCGACGCCGGCCCACATTTCGTCCCGATTCCTCGGGTGCCCACTGGCGTCCCGTTCGACCAGCGAGTTGCTGTGAGTATCGCCGTGGCGTTCTTAATGACTTCGAAGACGAGTCACGATGCCCAGAAATCGGCGGTGTGGGAACGAACGGTTTTTGATGCCGGGTGTCGGAGAGCTAGGTATGGCTACGGAAACGCAGAGCGGGCTCTCGGATCACATCCGGGGTATCACAGTCACCACGCTCGCCTGTCTCGCGGGCGTCGCCGCCGCCGTGGCGTCGGGAAGCATCGTCGGAGCCGATGCTGCCGCGGCGACGAGCCGACAGACGCTGATGATCGCTGCAGGGTTCGTCGTCCTCCAACTTCCCATCCTGCGCGTCGTCGGAATCGACGTCTCGGACTTCGGCGCGAAAGATTACCTCTACGTGGCGTTTATGACGCTCGCGCTGTGGTTCATCACCTTCGGCATCATCCTGACAGAAGGCGTCGCGCTGTAACCGATGGCTGACGACAGCATCGCGGTCGTCGACCTCGACCGGTGTCAACCCGATCGCTGCAACTACGAGTGCGCGAACTACTGCCCGCCGAACCGCACGGGTCAAGAGTGTATCACCACTCGCGAGGAGTACTACGAATCGGACGAACCGTTCGACGGTGAGCCCGAACAGATCCGGATCTCCGAGGAGATCTGCCTCGGCGAGACCTGCGGGATCTGCGTCGAAAAGTGCCCCTTCGACGCCATCGAGATCATCAACCTCCCGACCGAACTCGAGGAGGAACCGGTTCACCGATACGGGGAGAACTCGTTCGCGCTCTACGGTCTCCCGGTTCCGGAGTCCGGGAAAGTCACCGGCATCCTCGGCCCGAACGGAATCGGGAAGACGACCGCTGTCCGCGCGCTCGCGGGCGAGATGATCCCCAACCTCGGCGTCTACGACGAGGAGCCCTCCTGGGAGGCCGCGCTCGACCGCTTCCGCGGGACCGAACTGCAGACGTACATCGAGCGCGTCCAGGCTGACGACGTCACCATCGCGCGCAAACCGCAGTACGTCGACCAGATCCCGAACCAGTTCGACGGCACCACCATCCAACTGCTCGAATCGACCGACGAGCGCGGCGCGCTCGATAACTACATCGATCGCCTCGGCATCCGCCCGGTCGTCGATCAGCCGCTGGATACCCTCTCCGGCGGGGAACTCCAACGAGTCGCACTCGCGGCCACGCTCGCTCGCGACCGCGACTTCTACTTCCTCGACGAGGTTTCGCCGTACCTGGACATCGGCCAGCGCGTCACCGCGGCGCGGTTGATCCGCGAGCTCGCCGAGGAGGAAGACCGGGCGGTGCTGGCGGTCGAACACGACCTGGCGATCTTGGATCTCCTGGCCGATTCGCTGCACGTCGCCTACGGTGAGCCCGGCGCGTTCGGTGTCATCACCGACCCCAAGTCGGTCAGAAACGGCATCAACGAGTACCTCACGGGGTATCTTTCCAACGAGAATATGCGAATCCGCCCGGGCGAGATCGAGTTCCACGAGCACGCACCCCGGGAGACCTCGAAGTCGACGCCGCTGATCGAGTACCCCGAACTGCAGAAGTCATACGGCGCGGGCGAGTTCGCCCTCGATGTCGACGCCGGAACGATTTACGAGTCCGAGGTGCTGGGCGTCGTCGGGCCCAACGGGATCGGGAAGTCGACGCTCGCGAAGTTGTTCACGGGCGCGCTCGAACCCGACGCGGGTGAACTCGACTTCCGGCTCGACATCGCGTACAAGCCGCAGTACATCGAGATCGACCAGCCGATGCGCGTCGACGCGTTCCTCTCGTCGATCACCGACGACTTCGGGACCTCCTACTGGAAGACCGAGGTCGCGAACCCGCTGCAACTGAACCGGATTATGGAGCGGAACCTCGACGACCTCTCCGGCGGGGAGCGACAGCGCGTCGCTATCGCGGCGTGTCTCTCCGAGGATGCCGACCTCTACGTGATGGACGAGCCGTCGGCGCACCTCGACGTCGAGCAGCGCGTTCGGGCGACGACAGCGATCCGGCGGTACGCCGAGAACAACGACGAGACGGTGCTGGTGATCGACCACGACATCTATATGATCGACCTGCTCGCCGACCGGCTGATGGTGTTCGACGGCGAACCCTCCGAGTACGGTCACGCCACGGCACCACAGGAGATGCGTGCCGGAATGAACGACTTCCTCGCGGATCTCGACATCACGTTCCGGCGCGACGAGCGGACCCAGCGCCCGCGGATCAACAAGCCGGGGTCGCAACTGGACCGGAAGCAGAAGCGGCAGGGCGAATACTACTACGCGCCCTGACAACCGTAACGTATCGAATAAAAACGAGAGACGCGACCGGCTTACGCTGCGCGGCGTTCCTTCGACTTGGGCCGAAGATTCTTGTAGCCGCACTTGCGGCACTGCTCAGCGCGCTGGGGGTTGCGGGCGTTACAGCGCATACAGATCTGTTTCTCGAGCATCCGTTTGACAGCGGCCTCGTTCTTCGGCATACGCCCCGCTACCGGGCGCGGCAGTATAACGCTTGCGAGACACGAGACCGCCTGCAGCGAAGCGAGACGGCGAGTCCCGTCGAGCAGAGCGAACGGGAGAACTGCTACCGTCGACCGGGTTGGGCGCGGTCAGGCCCCTGCCGGCTGCGCGGCCTGCTGTAGTGCGGCTTCGATGTCTTCGCGTCCGGTGAAGCCGACGAAGCGATCGACGATCTCGCCCTCGCGCTCGACGACGACAGTCGGGAGCGAGCGAACCTGATACTGGTTCGCGAGGTCCTGCTCCTCGTCGACGTCGATCTTCTCGAAGTCGACGTCGTCGTACTCCGATTCGAGTTCCTCCAGAATCGGATCCTGTTTCTTGCACGGGCCGCACCAGTCGGCGTAGAAGTCGAGTACTCGGACGGTCATCGTTCCGTGGCGACGTAGCGCGGGTGGTCGCATAAGCGTTTCCACAGGCTCAAATCCACCCGGAACCCGAGCGACCCGCGAGGGGGCACCCGCAGGACCGCTGATCCGAAACGTTTAGACGGGCGAGCCCTCAGATTGATGTATGAGCAGCGGCCAGAATAGTGGCGGCCTGATGTCGAGTGCAGGACTCGTCCGCTACTTCGACGCCGAGGACCGTAACGCGATCCGGATCGACCCGAAGACCGTCTTCGCCTTCGGGTTCTTCTTCGGCGTCGGGGTACTCGTACTGAACGCCCTCGCGATCTGACGGGACAGCGAGTGTCGCAGCGGAACCGAACGGACGCCTTTTGTCGATCCAACGCCGAGTAGCGAGTATGTTACGAGCGGGTGTCGTCGCCGTCCAGGGCGATGTCTCCGAACACGCGGCCGCGATCCGCCGTGCCGGCGCGGCCCACGACGAGGAGGTTGACGTGACGAAGATCAGACAGTCGGGGTCCGTTGCCGACTGCGACGTGCTGCTACTGCCCGGCGGCGAGTCGACTGCGATCTCGCGGCTCCTCGCGCGGGAGGGCATCGACACGGAAATAAAAAATCACGTCGAGGCCGGGAAGCCGGTGCTTGCGACCTGTGCAGGCCTCATTGTGGCCTCGCGAGATGCGAACGACGACCGGGTCGAGACCCTCGACCTCCTGGACGCGACCGTCAACCGCAACGCGTTCGGCCGGCAGGTCGACAGTTTCGAGGCCCCGCTGGACGTCACGAGTTTCGACGAACCGTTCCCCGCGGTGTTCATTCGCGCGCCCGTCATCGACGAGGTCGGCGACGGCGTCGAAGTGCTCGCCGAGTGGGACGGCCGGCCGGTAGCCGTCCGCGACGGACCGATCGTGGGGACTGCGTTCCACCCCGAACTGACCGCAGACAGCCGGATTCACGACCTCGCGTTCTTCGAAGAGCGGGCCGTCGAGGTCTGAGACGGTCTCCCCGGTCCAGTTCGCGTACACGTCGCACTGACGACTGCATCCGTTGGTCACTCGGCGCTGAAGACGACTTTCTCCGGAGGCTGTCTCAGTGCGTCCGAGGGTTTTCAACCGAAGACGGCGACACTCCGGTGTGAGCGCGAACGCAACCGAGGTCGAGACGCTGACGCGACGACTCGTCTCGATTCCCAGTTACGACGACGAATCAGCGGCGGGCGACGCGATCGAATCGTGGCTGCGGGAGGCGACCGACACAACCGTGCGACGGGACGAGCACGGCAACGTCTTCGCACGACGCGGCGAGGGGGCGACGTCGCTCGCGCTCGTCGGCCACCACGACGTGGTCGAACCTGACGAGTCACAACGCCGTGGCGAGGGCGCGGATGAAAACGGACAGGCAGGCGGGGAGTACCGCGTCGAGAAGCGCGACGGGCGGTTGTACGGGCGCGGGACCGCGGATATGAAGGGGTCGCTCGCGGCCGCGATGCTGGCCTTCCGAGACGCCGACCCCGCCGGGGAGTTAGTCTTCGCCTCCTTCGTGGGCGAGGAGCAGGGTGGCGTCGGCGCGCGGGCCGCCATCAGCGACGGCTTCGCGCCGGACTACGCGGTCGTCGGCGAAGGGTCGACGAACTACGCAGGTGACGACCAGACGGACGTCGTCGTCGCCCACTACGGGCGTCGCGGCTCGACGATCACTGCCCGCGGGACGGCCGCCCACGCCAGCGAACCCGAGGCGGGCGAGAACGCGGTGTATCGCGCCTGCGACGCAGTCGACGTCGTCCGCGCGCTCGAAGTTCCGACCGCGACGGTGCTAGGGCAGACGGTCGGCGGAAGCCTCGTCGTCACCGAGATCGAGGGGGGTGACGCGTGGAACGTCGTGCCCAAGTCCTGCACGGTAACGGTCGACGAGCGGACCGTCCCCGGCGAGCGCGCGGCGCTGGAGCGCGTCGAGTCGGTCGACGGCGTCGAGTGGACCGTCGATCAGGACCTCCCGCCGATGGCGTGCGACGACCCCGACTTCGCGGAGGCGGCGCTCGCCTCGGCCGACGCGGCCCAGTCGGCGACACCCGAGCACGTCAGCAAGCCGCACGCGACTGACGCAGGGTGGCTGGCCGACGCCGGGACCACCTGCGTGGTCCTCGGAGCGTCCGAGCCTGGCGAGGCGCACACGGCCCACGAGAGCGTCTCGATCGAGGTCATAGAGCGGTGCCGCCGGTGCTACCTGAGCCTCGCAGAGCGGTGGCCGCCCGGGACGTGACGACGCATCCGACACGGGCACCGCCGGAGGCGTCGGCTTGATACGGGCCCACTCCCAACGCTCCGGTAATGTCGACTGACGCATCCGACACGGAGGGCGCTGCCGCGACCGACGACGACAGTGAGGACGCGCCGGACGTCTACGAGTCGCTTCTCGGAGAGTACCGCCGCATCGCGAACGTCCGCAGCGCGGGCGAGATGCTCTCGTGGGACCAGCAGGTGACGATGCCCGAGGGCGGGACGCCGGCCCGCTCACAGCAACTCTCGACGCTCTCGTCGCTCTCGCACGAACTGCTGACCGACGACAGCGTGGGCGACGCGCTCGACGAACTCGACGCGACCGATCTGACGGCGGAACAGGAGGCCGTCGTGCGGGAGATTCGGCGGCAGCACGACCGCGCCGAGGCCGTCCCCTCGGAACTGGTCGAGGAGATCTCGACGACGTCTTCGGAGGCACTTCCGGCCTGGGAGGAGGCGAAAGCCGAAAACGACTTCCAGTCGTTCGCGCCCTATCTGGAGAAGCACGTCGAACTCAAGCGCGAGTACGCCGAACACATCGACCCGGACCGCGACGCCTACGAGGTGCTCTTCGAGGACTTCGAGCCGTGTCTCTCGCTGGAGCGAGCGGAGCAGATTCTCGAAACGCTCCGGGAGACGCTGGTCCCGATGATCGAGGAGATTCGGAACGCCGACGTCGATCTCGCAACTGACGCGTTCACGTCGCTCGGGTCGTACCCCGACGACGGCCAGGAGGCACTCTGTCGCGACGTGCTCTCCACGCTCGGATACGACTGGGATCGGGGGCGACTCGACACCTCCTCTCACCCGTTCACCGCGGGGACGACGTTCGATTCGCGCGTGACGACCCGGTTCGACGAATCCGATCCACTCGGATCGCTGCTCTCGACGGTCCACGAGTTCGGCCACGCGACGTACATCGTCGGACTCCCCGACGACCGCTACGGGACGCCGCTCGGGGAAGACCGCGACCTCTCGGTTCACGAGTCGCAATCGCGGCTGTGGGAGAACCACGTCGGTCGCTCGGCGGCGTTCTGGGAGCACCTGCTGCCGACGTTCACCGACCACTTCCCCCACGCGGCGGACGTGACGCCGCGGGAGGCCTACGAGGCCGCGAACCAGGTGTACGAGAACAACCTCATTCGCGTCGAGGCCGACGAGCTCACCTACCACCTCCACATCATCATCCGGTTCGAGATCGAGCGCGCACTGATCGCGGGCGAGATGGACGTCGAGGAGGTACCCGCCGTCTGGAACGACAAGTACGAAGAGTACCTCGGCATCCGGCCGGAGACCGACGCTGAGGGCTGTCTGCAGGACATCCACTGGAGCCACGGCAACTTCGGGTACTTCCCGACGTACTCGCTCGGTTCCGCGATGGCCGCGCAACTGTACGCCGCCGCCGAGGCCGACATCGGGGCCGACGCGCTCGAAGCGGGGGTCCGCGAGGGCGACTTCGACCCGCTCCACGAGTGGCTGACCGAGAACGTGCACCGACACGGCGCGCGGTACGAGACGAACGAACTGGTCGAGCGAGCCACCGGCGCGTCGTTCACTGCCGACGCGTTCACCGACTACGTCACCGAGAAATACGGGTCGCTCTACGACCTCGATTCGGTCTGAAAGCGCCTGCACCGGCGGTTTTCTTCCGGTTCTCACGGAACGAAACGCGGCAGTACAACTAAGTATTGGTAAGTCATACCACAGCGTGTATGGCCTCAGCACCAAGCTCCGACGACGCACTGTTCGACCAGTTCCTCGACGACCGCGGACACGACGTGGAGACGGTAGACTGGGAGACATCCTACAACAAGAAACAGTGTCCGGAGTGTAGTGCACTCCACGACTCGACGGCGACCGACTGCGACGTCTGTGGGTGGGATCCACGGGCGTAAGCAGGCGTCGCTCGGATGTCGAAACAAACCTCCCTGATTATATTTTCGAAACAGGTAGTTTATCAGGCACAAGGACGTGTACCGGTCCAATGAGCGACTCTGACGCGTCAGTCACCCGATTATTTGGCGGCCCCGGAAGCGGGAAGACGACAGCATTACTCGATCGAGTCGACGAACTCCTCGAGCGTGATGACGTCACAATCCGCGATATCCTCGTAGTGTCGTACACACGAGCGGCCGCCGCGGAGGTCCGCGAGCGACTGGCGGAGCGGCTCGACATCACGCCGCGGGCGCTGAAGGGTAACGTCGCGACGATGCACGCGAAAGCGTACGAACTCCTCGATCTCTCTCGTAACGACGTGGTAGGCGAGAGCGACAAGCAGGAGTTCTGCGAGGACTACGGCATCGAGTTCGAAGACGAATACGGCGGCGCGGGCCGAAGAACCGCCCGCTCGACGACCATCGGGAACAAGATCATCGCGACGAGCCAGTGGCTCCAGCGCACCCGCCGCGACGTGGCCGACTGGTACGACGTCCCCTTCCAGTGGAACGTCGAAGAAGTGCGACTCCCGCCGGAGGTTGACCCCAACGCCCAGGAGGGAAACAAGTACACCCCGACGTGGCCGTCCGACGACGACCGCATCGACGTGCCGGCGGTCATCCGCGCCTGGCGGTCCTACAAGGGTGAACACGGCCTCGTTGGGTTCGCGGATATGCTCGAACGCGTCGAGCAGCGGTCGCTCGTCCCCCACGTCGATTATCTCGTCATCGACGAGTTCCAAGACATCACCACGCTCCAGTACGGCGTCTACGAGGAGTGGAAGCCGCATATGAAGCGAGTCCTCATCGCCGGCGACGACGACCAGGTCGTCTACGCCTGGCAGGGTGCGGATCCGAACCTCCTGCTCGACGCCCAGCGCGACGAGGACGTGGTGCTGCCGAACTCGTACCGCCTGCCTTCGCGGGTGCTGAACGTCGTCAATCAGGAGATCCGCCACATCGACAAGCGACAGGAGAAGGACCTGCGGCCCAGAAAGGAGGGCGGCACCGTCGAAGGAATCGACTCCCCGTCGATGCTGGACCTCGCCCGCAACGTCCGCTACACCATCGAACAGGGCGACGACGACGAGACGATTATGGTGCTGTTCCGCGCTCGGTACCAACTCTTCCAGTTCGTCGACGAGTTCCTGCCGCTGGGGATGCCGTTCTCGGCGCTGACCGACCAGCGGATGTGGACCGACCGGCTGACGCAGTACGTCCGCGGGATCGAGGCCCTCGACAGCGAGGAACCGCTCGACGGCCTGCAGGCCCGACGGCTCGCCGATATGCTGCAGGACTCCGCGTTCGGAACGAACGATCGCGACGGACTGTTCGATCGCATCGACGACCTGAAAGAGGCGGCCGGCGTCGACGACCTGACAGAGATGACGGTCGATCCCGACGTGATTACGGAGTTCGCGCCGTTCGCCCCCGACGCCAACTCCGCGGGCGATATGCTCCGGAAGGTCACCTCCTTCCAGCGGAACTCCGTCGAGGCGTACTTCGACGGCGAGTACCAGGGGATGGACCCCAACCGGGTCCGGATCGGCACGATTCACTCCGCGAAGGGCCGTGAGGCCGACCACGTTTTTGTCGCGACCGACCTGACCGAGAAGGTCGTCGAGCAGATGGCCGCCTCCGTCGAGGACGGGGAAGTCGACGGCGTCGAGGAGTTCACCTCCAGCACCGATCCCGTGCCGATTCTCACCGACAACGAGCGCCGGGTCTTCTACGTCGGAATGTCGCGAGCGCGAGAGCGACTCGTGCTCCTGGAGAACCTCGTCAGCGGCGCACCGACGCTCCCAGTGAGCGTTCTCCTCCACAACGAGACCCGTGACGAGTCCGTCGAGTCGCTGCTGGAGACGGCTCAAGAGGGCGAGGTCCCGGCGCCCGAGCCGGACGCCTGAGCGGTGTCGAACGAGCCGTCCTCGGGGCAGTCCTCAGCCGAAGGGCCAGCGTTCGTGCAACCGCCGACCGACGACGGATTTCTCACGGCTCTGCTCGGAGAGCCCCGCGAGAGCGGGGACCCGCCGATCGGCTTCGTCGCGGTCGGTGACGAGACCGATGCGGATCTCCGGTATCTCACGGGGGTCGCCGGCACCGACCGGCAGTCCGCGTTCGTCCGCGTCGCCGACGAGCGCGTTCTCTGTCCGCCGATCGGAGCGGTAGATCAGGTGAGCGATCAGTTCGATGGGCGCATACTTAGCGAGCGCTCCGGTGATCCGGTGGGATTGCGAGCCGTGGCCGCCCTCAACGAGGGTGCTGAGCGGACTCCGGCGGCGTCCAGCGTGGTGTTGACCCCCGCGACGATTCCTCACGACGCCGCGCTCTACCTCGAACGCGCAGGCTACGAGCTGCAGTCGACGGCCGCCGTCCGGGAGGCGAGGGCGACCAAATCGGCCGCCGAGGTCGACGCGATTGCGGCGGTTCAGGACGCGGCAGTCAGCAGCGTCCGACAGGGAGAGGCGATTCTGGCAACCGCCACGGCGACGGGCGAGGAACTCCGCTGGGAGGGCGAAGCGCTCACCGCCGAGCGACTGCGGCGTGCGGTCGATGCGGAACTCGTCCGGCGGGGCGTCCAGGCCGGTGGACGAACGGCCGTCACTGCAGGGGCGCTTGCACAGCACGAGGCGACTGGATACGGCGGTACTGGCGCGGACACCTCTATCCGCACGGGCGAACCGGTTCGCATCGACGTGGCTCCGCACGGCCCACACGGCTACCACGGCGCGCTCTCACGGACGGTGGTCGTCGACAGCGACGGCGGCTGGGAGCGCCGTGCCTACGTCGCCGTCGAGTCGGCGCTCGACGCTGCGCTCGATGAGATTGAACCCGGCGCGACCGTCAGTGAAGTGCGGCGCGAGGTCGACGCCGAGGTGGCCGCGTTCGGCTTCGATCCGGGCGTGGGGAGCGCCGACCCGACAGAATCGGTTCACGGCGTCGGCCTCGAACCGCGTGAACGCCCGCAGTCGGGCGGCGAGACGGTCGAATCTGGATCGGTCGTTGCGGTCACACCGTGCGCGTCCGACGCCGACTACGGGAGCGTCGCGCTCGGCGAACTGGTCGCTGTCGGCGAAGACGGAGTCGAACGGCTGGGCGAGGCAACGTGGTCGTTCTCGCCGCGCCCGGCCGAGTGAGTGTCGCTCGGTTTCGAGAGTCAGTCCTCGTCGTCGTCCGGGTGTTTGACCACCGTGCCGGCGACCCGTTCACCGACTTTCGCCGGGATGTCACCCGGGGTGGTGAGATACTGTGGGAGCAGCACCATCCCCGCCGCAATCGTCACCGCGGCCACCCCGAGAAAGGTCTCTCCGTCGAGCAGCCGGGAGATCCCGAAGATCCCGACCGGTGCGGCGAAGATCAGCGTCCCCGCCAACTGGAGGGTACCGAGGATTCCAAGACGCATTGGGTCGACTTCGACGACGGGCGGAAAAAAGCCTCGCGGTGGGGTACCGGCGGGCGGAAAAAAGCCTCGCAGTGGGGTATCGACGACGGGCGGAGCGCAGGCTCAGCGGTACAGCGGCTCCGGGGCTGGCGGCATCGCCCGTTTGTGTGCGCTCCCCTCGTACAGTTCGACCACGCGTTCGACCTGCGCTTCGGTGACGTCCAGTTGCCGGACGGTCGCGGCCGTCGACAGCGGGCCGTCGACGTGGAGCGCGAGCACCGCGTCGAGGGTGTCGTAATCGAGTCCCATCTCCTCCTCGTCGGTCTGGCCGCTCCACATCTCCGCGGAGGGCGTCTTCGCCACCAGTTCCTCGCGGACGCCGAGGTGGGCCGCGAGTTGACGGACCTGTTGTTTGTAGAGGTTGCCGATGGGGTTGCAGTCGACCGCCTGGTCCCCGTACTTCGTGTAGTAGCCCGTCATCGCCTCCGAGCGGTTGCCCGTGCCGAGCACGACCTTGTTCTCGTGGTTGGCGACGAAGTAGTTCAGTACCGCGCGGGTGCGGACGTAGACGTTGCCCGCGGCCGTCCGATCGTCTGCGGCCTCGGGAACCGCATCGAAGAACGACTCGGCGATGGGCTGGATTTCGATGACGTCGTACTCGATGCCCAGTTCCTGGGCGACCCACTCGGCGTCGCTCATATTATCCTCGGTGTTCACCACGCTGGGCATCACGAGGCCGTGGACGCGTTCGGCACCGAGTGCTTCGACTGCCAGATACCCGACGGTCGTGCTGTCGATCCCGCCGGAGAGGCCGAGTACCGCACCGTCGGCACCGGCGTCGTCGACGACATCCTCGACGAAGTCAGTCAGGTGATCCGTCGTGGATTCGAGTTCCGAATCCGAGAGCCGGAGGTCGAGCGGTGCGTCCTTTCGCAGAACCGCCTGGTTCGTAGTCATCAGTATTCCATAGCGGCTGTGGACACTAATACTCACCCACTGCCGGGTATCTGTGGACGTACGTGCACTTCCAGCGGCGGGTTGCGCGCAGCCCTTGCGGAACGGCTTTTTGAATCCGCGGGAGACGATACCGTATGGAAATCGTCGTCTTCGGCGCCGGAAGCATCGGGAGCCTCCTCGGTGCGCTCCTCGCACGCGTCCCGGACCACGGGGTGACGCTCGTCGGTCGAGACCCTCACGTGTCTACGATCCGTCGCCGTGGCCTCGAAGTCACAGGAATCGAGTCGTTCACCGTCGAACCGCGGGCGACGACGGACGGGACTGGCCTGACGGCCGACCTCGCGCTGGTGACAGTGAAAGCGTACGACACTGAGGCGGCCGCACGAGAACTCCGAACCGGCGAGTTCCGCGCGGTCTGTTCGCTCCAGAACGGGATGGGCAACGAGAAGGCGCTCACCGGGCGACTGGACTGTCCGGTGCTGGGCGGGACGACCAGTTACGGCGCGGTCCGGACGGGTCCCGGCGAGGTCGTCTGGAACGGAGCAGGCGAGGTCGTAATCGGCCCCTGGAGACCGAGTGACGAAGACGAGACTGCCGCGGAGGTCGGTGACGCGATGGCCGCCGCGGGATTTGACGTGGACGTGGCAGACGGCGCCGGGATCCGCCGGCGTCTCTGGGAGAAGTTGGCCGTGAACGCCGCGATCAATCCGACGACGGCACTGGCTCGCATCGAGAACGGCGCGCTCGGAGACGAACCCGGAGCCGACCTCGTCGAACCCATCGCACGCGAAGTCGGGGCGACCGCCCGAGCGGTGGGCGTCTCAGTGAGCGACGAGGCGCTCGCCGACGCAATCGAGTCGGTCGTCACGGCGACGGCGGAGAACGAGTCGTCGATGTACGCCGACGTGCAGGCGGCGCGGCGGACCGAGATCGACGTGATCAACGGCTACGTGGTCGAGCGCGCAGGTGAGCACGGGGTCGAGGTCCCGACGAACCGGGCGCTGTGGACGCTGCTCCGCGCCTGGGAGGCCGAGCGGGATCTGCGGCCCGTGGATGCCTAATCCCCGCATACGGACCGTTAGCACGTGATTGCCGTCTGTGTCCGGAGCGCGAGAGGACGCAGCGCCAGAGCGGGACCATTGAAGTCCCCACTGAGAGATACATCATATATGACCACAGTCGCGAGTGTACGGGAGCAGGACGAGGCGGTCACGGTACTCACGGCCTACGACGCCACGACAGCCGAACTGGTCGAGGCGGTCGGGATCGACGTGATCCTCGTCGGCGACAGCCTGGGAAACGCGACACTCGGATACGACTCGACGCTCCCGGTGACGATGGACGACGTGGCCCGCGCGACCGACGCCGTGGCTCGCGCGACCGACGACGCGCTGGTCGTCGCCGATCTGCCGTTTCTCTCATACGGTGTCGACACGGCACAGAGCATCGAGAACGCGGGGCGACTCCTGAAAGAGTCGGGCGCACAGGCAGTCAAGATCGAGTCGGGACCGCACACTGTCGAGTTGACCGAGCGGCTGACGCAACTCGGGATTCCCGTGATGGCGCATCTGGGCTTGACCCCCCAGCACGTCCACGGCATCGGCGGCTACACCCGCCAGGGGACGACTGAAGAGCGGGCCGCAGAGATTGTCCACCTCGCCGAGGCGCACCAGGAGGCAGGCGCGTTCTCGCTCGTCTTGGAGCACGTCCCACGGGAAGTGGGCAAAGCGGTGACAGAAGCAGTCGAGATGCCCGTCATCGGGATCGGGGCGGGACCCGACACCGACGGCCAGGTGCTCGTCGTCGACGACGCGGTCGGACTCTCGGCGTCGGTGCCGCCGTTCGCGGAGGCTTTCGGCGACGTCCGCGCGGAGATGCGCGAGGCGATCGAAGCCTACCGCGACGCCGTGGTATCGGGCGCGTTCCCCGCCGAGGAACACAGCCACAGCGAGGGACTGGATCTGTAGGCAGCGGTCGTCTGTACTCACCCAAGCATCAGTCGGACGTTGTAGACAGTCGTGAACGCGCCGACAAGCGAGAGTGCGATCGGCGGCAGGTAGTACAGGAAGCGATCGGCGTCGGCCGCACCGAGCAGCGAGACGCCGATCGCGACCCCGAACGCGAGGTATTTCAGGAGCACGATGCCGAGCGTCCCGAAAAGGTCGACGCTCGCCCGTATGACGAGGTTGGCCTCAAAGACGGTCGGACTGTACTCGATGAGTGCGATCGTCGTGACCACGTCGCCGACGCCGTAGGTCGCCAGCGCGAGTAACCACAACCAAGTAAACGTCGTGGCGTCGAACGGGGTGTCCGCGAGGGAGTGGAACGTTTCGGAGAGCGCAGTGAGACGAGAGATCATCGGTAGCGTCGACAGTTGAGACTCGTTCGAGAAAGCGGGGTGTGAGAGTCGGTCGTGGTCAGCGGCGACGATGGGGACCACGACAGGTGCCCGACAGCCACCGACAATCGCGTCAATGCCTGCTCACCGCAGTTCGCCGAAAGGTTGCGTGAGCGTCCAGGTGAATACACGGTACGTACGATACTCAATCGTCATCGTCGCTCGTATTGGGGTTTTCGTACGTTTTCTCATCGATCGTTATCGCGTCGATCGTCTTGCCGTTCTCGGAGGCAGACAGGCACCGTTTGACCTTCTGCGAGGTGTCGAATTTGGCGCACTTCTTCGTCGTCCCGTCGGAGAAGTGAAGCGTCATCGTCACGGTTCGGTCCTCGGGAGAAATCTCGGCGTTCCCCTTCCCGTCGAACTCGACGTCGTAGGAATCCGGACACGTCACCTCGAACGTGGCCGTGTTCGTGTTCCCGTCGAGGACGGCGAGGACGCCCGAGGAGTTCATCTCGACGGTGACTTCCACTTCGGAGGATGCGCCGACTGGGCACTGCCCGACAGCCCCGTTCAGTGTGGCAGTTTCACCGGGATCGAGCGTGCTCTCTTGAGGGTCTTCTCCATCGTCGTCTTCCTCGTTTTCTTCTTCGCCGTCCGCTTCGTCGTCTCTGTCGTA
Organism: Halobellus sp.; assembly: GCF_042218505.1. Classification (NCBI taxonomy): domain Archaea; kingdom Methanobacteriati; phylum Methanobacteriota; class Halobacteria; order Halobacteriales; family Haloferacaceae; genus Halobellus; species Halobellus sp. Next base: position 4,413 of record NZ_JBDGQZ010000026.1, on the reverse strand, counting down.
CATCTTCGCCTGTCCGATTTCGATACCACTGGAGTCGTCAAGCACCGTCACGTCGACGGTCTGGAAGGCTAACGAGTGTGAGAGTCGGTTCGTCACCGTCACCAGGTGGACCGATTGGTCGTCGTCAGACTCGCGTTCCGCACTCCCGGCGTTATCAGGGGGGTCATCACTCGAGACGGTCTGATCGCTGGTCTCGAAGCCGACGTACGCGCGCTGATCGCTGACGTTGATCGAGACGGGTCTGTCGGCCGCGACGCTGGAAAAGCCGGCGGTGCCAGTGCCGAGTCCGATCGTGACGGTCAACAGCAGCACCAGCGCCAGTTTCGAGCGGGGGATTCGGGTCATTCTCTGAGCTCCGGAGGTTCGTCGGTGGCTCCAAGTCGATTCTGCCGTCCGTAGTACCAGTGTGCGAGCGAGGAGACCGTGAAGGCGGTGACGACCGCGGTGAACCACCCGATCGTCGGAACGGCGCCGAACGGAATGGCCCCGAGGGCCACCGCCCCGAGGAGCGCGATTGCGGTCGTGGAGAGTCCGAGGTAGTACTTGTTCCAAGGAATCTCTCTGCCCCGGACGACCTCCAGGAAGATTTCCACGTCTTCGATCGCGGGCGAGGGTTCGATGACGCCTCTATCTTTATCGAAATTGATGATGCCCGTTTCGTCCATCCGGGGGAGATGCGACTGCTGCAACGCGGTGTACACGCGCTTCCGATCTGCGTAGTCGAGGTTGGCCGTGTCTGTATCGTTCTCCCACGCGGCGACGCGCTCGGCGAGCGTCGAAAGCTCCATCTCGACGTCAGAGTCACGTGACAGCGCGTGCATTGCGAACCGACGCCGTTGGTTCGATAGCAGTTCAAACAGTTCGTCCTCGGAGGGCGGAGACTGCTCCGATAGCCCGTCTTCACCGTTGGTCTCCGGGACCTCCTCCCTCTCGGCCAGCTGACTCGGAGCAGACATTAGGAGCATCATAATGTAGAATACCCAATATCAATAATAGTTGTGCTACCGACATACTGTCCGCTACGTCCACGGAGACGGCCACGATTGCGGCGAGAGGGCCAAGCAGAGGCGTGTAGGCGCTGACGACGCTTCCGTGCCGGACCACCGATGGGAACGCGACAATCGGGCGGACACGGTCTCCCACCGCGGCAGCGGACCAGTCGCGCACGGTGCGAAACGGCGAGTCTTCGCTGCTGATCTCCGCCGGCGCTGTGATGTCTTTTTCGTTCACTCATCATCGTCGTCAGACCTCCTGCGGAACCCGATGAGGAAGAAGGAACTCACCGCGAGTGCGACGATTCCGAGAACGGCAACGAGCGGTCCGAGCGCACCCCCTGAGAGCGCCTGTAAGGGGCCCGATCCGGACGCCGTCGTCTGTTGAACCTGCTGCGGATCCGAATCAGACGAGGTCGCCGTATTCCCGCTCGTCTCGATGCCGCCATCGTCTCCGGGGGCACGACTGTTGTTGACGGGAGCGTTCCCACCGTCGGAATTGGTCTCGTTGGTGTCGCCCTCGGCTCCCGTTCTGAGGAGCGACATATTCAATCCGCCGTCGCTATCGTCGTCGTCATCGACGAGCGAGGAGAGGGTAGTGCCGCCCTCACCGGACGTCCCGTCCGCGGGCGCTGCATCGACCGAGAAGTCGGGATCGAGCGTGGTACTCGACGAGGAGAGTCCGCGCGTGTCGATCAGGACACCGACTGCGAACGTCTCACCGGGCGTCAGATTGACTTCGGTGGCGGTGTTGCCGGTCTCCGCACCCACGTAGAACTGGATCCGTTCGGAACTGCTGGTGAGATTGATGATTGCGGCTTCGCTTCCGTTGTTCGTGACCGTGAACACGCGATCGAACGAGGAAACCGTGTCAGATGCGACGCCGTCGGCGTCTTTGAGGTTCGGATTCGCCGGCCCGAAGCCGAGTCTGAGCTCCTCGCCCTCGCTCGGTCGGTAGTCCTCGTAGTAGGCGTACGCGCCGTTGGGGTTGTCGGCGGGCTGGAGGATCAGTGTCTCGTCGTTGATCGTGTCGGGCGCTGCCGCAGTTGGGAAGACGAGTGCTGCCGAGACGGCGAGCGCAACGACCAGCACCGCGTGAGTTCGTTTCATAGTATCGCTGGGAGATCGGAGACAGACCGCAGTCGGGCTATGGGTTATCGATTCGATATAGCGATTCGACCTCTGCAGCGGTCAGCGCACGGTCGTAGATGCGAAGTTCGTCGACGTCGCCGTCGAGATATCGGTCGGCATCGTAGCCTGATGCTGCGCTCTTCCCGACGCGGGTGGTCGCAGCGCCGGTGTCGGGCGTCCCCGTGATCGACTCCTCGTGATTTTTTTTGCCGTCGACGTACAGCGCGAACGTGCCCTCGTCGTCCTCGTCCTCGTCGTCGGATTCGACGGTCACAGCGATGTGGTGCCACGCGTCGTCGGTGTAGTCCTCATCGCTCGCAACGATTGACGGTGTATTGTCTGTTCCGATTTTCGCGGCGATAGCGTCGGAACCGAAGTACGCGTTGCTGTCGTCGAACCAGATAGCGAACGTTCGGGAGAACTGATCGTTGTCCGCACGCTCGATGACCGTCCGCAACTCGGAACTGGTGTTCTCGGCTGCGCGCGCCCAGACGGAGACAGTGAAGTTCTCGAAGGCGAACCGGTCGCCGCTCGCGAGGTCGACGTAGTCGTCGTCAAGGCTGAGCGAACTCTCGTCGACGCCCGTGGGGTATGACGCGGACCCGGAGACGGTCCCGTCGTTCCCGTTGTCGCTCTCGTCTGTCGCGTACCCGTTGAACGGATAGTACGCCTGCAGCGAACTGGGGGCGTACGGCCCGCCGCCCTCGGGCGACTCACGCGACGTCGCACTGTCGGGCTTCGAGGCGTTCGCGTGGATCGTCGCCGACAGGTCCTTCTCGCCGAGGCTCGCGTCCGTGGTGTCGATGTGGACGCCGAGGTGGACCGTGTCGCCGAGGTCGAGTTTCGGTCCGGACGGTTGCGACTCCGTCGTCGCGACAACGAACGGGGGCGGTCGGCGTGAGCGACGGTCCCGAATCCGGCGAGGGACCGAGCGAACCGCCGATGTGGCAGCTCCGGGCGCGGAAAGTCGTCGACGAGTGGCAGTACGTCCTTCTCAGCGTGTTCGTCGTGATCGCACTCGTCGGGGGCGCGGGCACCTATCAGGCGTACGCGGACCCGGGAACCGAACGCGTCGAGCAGACTGTCTCGACCTGGTCGATGACCAATCAGTACCAGCACAGCGCGACAGTCCAAAGGGAGAATCCGATCTTCCCGGTCGGGACGGTGTTGCAGAACCGATCGGTCTACTACACCACCATCGCGCCGGTCGCGTCCATCGAGCCGACAGTCGGCTACCGCGCGGCGCAGGGGTCGCTGGACGTCGAACTGTCTACGGAACTGATCTTCCGCCGGGTGAGCACGGGCGAGGATGGAGGAACGACGGTCTACTGGGAGCAGCGTCGCTCGCTCGCCAGCCAGACCGTCTCCGGTCTCGGCCCCGGTTCGTCGGCCTCGGTCCCCATCACGATCAACGCTTCACAGGTCGAGAGTCGCGCGGCTGCGGTGTCACAGCAACTCGGCGGTCCGGGCGAAACCCGGATCTTCCTTGTGACGCAGATGGACGCCAGCGGATCGGTGGACGGAGAGCCCGTTGATCTCGCTCGACAGTACACCGCGCGGCTCCAAGTGAGTGATGGGTTCTACCAGATCACTGGCGGAGCGGCGTCATCCGAGTCGTTCGAGCGAACGACGTTCGTCACCCGGCCGCGTGACCCCGGCCCCCTCACCGCGATCGGTGGCCCGATCGGGCTGATACTCGGACTGATCGGACTGGCGTCGGTGGCCGTCGTCGGGCAGCGGATGCCGCCCGCCCCCGGCGAACTGGCGTACCTTCGGTTCGCGTCCGAGCGCGAGGATTTCGAGGAGTGGATCCACGAGGTCCGGCTCCCCGAGTCCGTCCGCGACCGGCCGCGGGCGGAGGCGGAATCGCTGTCTGACCTAGTCGACGTCGCAATCGACACCGATAGCGCGGTCCACGTCGAACGCCGCGGCGGCGTCGACGTGTTCTTAGTGCCGCACGATGATCTGCTGTACGTCTACGAATCCCCGCCGATTCCGTCAGGGCGGACCGACAGCGTACAAGCCGACGATGGCGGTGGCGACCAGACGGGCGAGGAGTCGTCTCCAGACGCCGACCCGTCCGCATCGATGGCCGAAGACTGAGAGAGTCGTCTGACAGGTCAGGGCCCCGAGGTCGTCTGAGACGGCGTCTCGCTGCTGGCTTCCGTCATCCTTAAGTCTCGGCTGTGGGTCTGTTTCAATTGCGAGACAGTGTTGAGCGCCGGTGGTCCAGTGGTAGGACAGTGGCTTCCCAAGCCACTAGCCCGGGTTCAATTCCCGGCCGGCGCAT
>NZ_JBDGQZ010000017.1:101737-165255 GCF_042218505.1 Halobellus sp. | reverse complement strand
TCGGCCTCCCGGCGATCGGGCTGCTCGTGCTTCTCCTCGCGATCGTCACCGTCTACCAGATGGTGGAGATCGTCGACGCGTACGAGAAGGAGGCGTTGACGGTGTTCGGCGAGTTCCGGAAGTTGCTCGAACCCGGCATCAACTTCATCCCGCCGTTCGTCTCGCGAACGTATCCGTTCGATATGCGGACGCAGACGCTCGACGTTCCCCGGCAGGAAGCAATTACGCGAGACAACTCGCCCGTCACCGCCGACGCCGTCGTCTACATCAAAGTGATGGACGCAAAGAAAGCGTTCCTCGAGGTCGACGACTACAAGCGCGCGGTCTCGAACCTCGCACAGACGACGCTCCGGGCAGTCATCGGCGATATGGAACTCGACGATACGCTCAACAAGCGCCAGGAGATCAACGGTCGGATCCGGCGCGAACTCGACGAACCCACAGACGAGTGGGGTGTCCGCGTCGAGAGCGTCGAGGTCAGGGAAGTGAACCCCTCCAAGGACGTCCAGCAGGCGATGGAGCAGCAGACGTCCGCGGAGCGCCGCCGGCGTGCGATGATCCTCGAAGCGCAGGGTGAACGGCGCTCTGCGGTTGAGGAAGCCGAGGGTGAGAAGCAGTCCAACATTATCCGCGCCCAGGGTGAGAAGCAGAGCCAGATCCTCGAAGCGCAGGGTGACGCCATCTCGACGGTCCTGCGTGCGAAGTCCGCCGAATCGATGGGCGAGCGAGCGATCATCGAGAAGGGGATGGAGAGCCTCGAGACGATCGGGCAGGGCGAATCGACGACGTTCGTGCTCCCGCAGGAACTCACGAGTCTCCTCGGCCGCTACGGTCGACAGCTCACTGACTCCGACGTTCAGGAGCAGGCCGGTCTCGACAGCCTCGATTTCGACTCGGAGACCCGCGAACTGCTCGGCCTCGACGACATCGAGGAGATCCTCGGTCAGATCGACCAGGCAACCGAGATGGACGTCGAAGAACTCGAACAGGAGGCCGAGGCAATCAAGCAGGGTGCCGACGCCGAATTCAAGGACTCCGAGGCTGTCATCGAGGAGGCGGGCGTACCCGGAGAGAACTCGATCAAGGACCCCGACGAAGTGGTCGCCGAAACCGACGTTGCGGCGGCAGAGCCGGACCAGGCCGCTTCAACGGTCCCCGATGCAGCCAGCGACGGAGAGACAGAGCCCGCCGACGAGGAACCCGCGGTCGAGAAAGAGACGGAATAGCGCCGCGTCGTCGGAGGCACTCTCGGCGGCCGCCTCGATTCAGCGAACGCAGAATCGACACGTCACCACGAACGAAGCGCTTTTGTCGCTATCACCCGTCTTTTAGCCGAATCGAATGTCGGAACGACAGATCGACGAGGAGAAGCGGGCGACGCTCCGGCGCTTTGCAGCGCTCGGGGCAGCCTCGCCGCTCGCCGGACTCGGAGCCAGCGGCACGGCGGCCGCCGATACTGAGACGACGAGTGACGCCCGCGATGCGATTGTCGGCTACGTCGCGTCTACGCCGGGCGCACACTTCTCGAAGATCCGCGACGACCTGGAACTCGGAACCGGAGAAACCCAGCACCACCTCCGGAAACTCGTCGACGACAACGTGTTGGTGTCGCGTCGCGACGGCGATTACAAGCGATTCTTCTCCGCCGGTCGGTTCTCCGCGTTCGAGCAGGTCGCGCTCGGCTATCTCCGCCGCCGGACGCCGCGCGGGATGCTCGTCGAACTCCTCCGGAACCCGGGATCTTCCGGTGCCGACCTCGCAGCCCACCTCGACGTCTCACGGGCGACTGTGAGCGGCTATGCCCGCGAACTCGACGAAGCAGGGTTGCTCTCGCGTGACGGTGCCTACACCGTCCAGAACCCGGAGACGCTGCTCCTCGTAGTGGTCAGGTTCGCCGACTCGTTCGGTCCGGACGCGGTCGAACTGGCCGCCGAAGCGGACTCGCTCGTGCGGTACGACCCCTGATCGTCTGCCTCAGTGCGCCCTCGACTACGCGGTGACCTTCCACGTCGTTCCCGAAGAGTAGCCCCACTTCTCGACGGTGAGACTGATATCTGCCTCGATGATCGCGCGCATATTCGACCCGACTTCCTTTGCGGAGAGGTCTAGGTCCTGGGCGATCAGCCGTGACTTGAAGTAGGTCCGCTCGTCGACGTTCGTCCGCAGGTACTCGAGAATCCGGTCCTGTTTCTCGTTGAGGTCCGCGGTGGGTGCCGAAGCGGCTGTGGCGCTCATATCCAGTACCACGGTAGTTCACCCTATGAGCGGTTTGGTACATACGGCTAACACCGCGTAGTGATGCGGTTTTTGGATCCAGTAGGGGTCTTTCGACCGTCGGTTCACCGCTGGGGGGTACGGTCGCCTAATCGGGCCGCCCCAAGGCAGAAACTTCATACGCGATGCAGAGCCAGGACACACCAATGGGCAGTCCCCGCGACAGCACCGCTCCCGGGAGGTCCACCGTCGAGTCAGCCGATGGCGCAGTCGACGCAGAAAACGAGACGAGCGACGCGCCCGCCGTCTCCGTGAGCGTCGTCCTCCCGGCGTACAACGAGGCCGAGACGCTCGAATCGACCGTGAAGACGACGCTCGGGACGCTCGCGGGATTCCTCTCCCCGGAGTCCTTCGAGGTACTCGTCGCGGAGGACGGGTGCGAGGACCGGACGCCGGAGATTGCCGCCCGACTCGCGGCCGAAGACGAGCGCGTCCGTCACGTTCACAGCGACGGTCGACTGGGTCGCGGCGGCGCGCTCGAACGCGCCTTCGGGGCTGCCCGTGGCGACGTCCTCGCGTACTTCGACACGGACCTGGCGACCGATATGCGCCACCTCGAAGAGTTGATCGACCGGATCCGTACCGGCGAGGCAGACGTGGCTACGGGCTCCCGCTGGCTCCCCGGGGAGGTCGTGAACCGACCGGCCAGGCGCGGCGTCCCCAGCCGAGTGTACAACGGTCTCGTTCGGACGCTGCTCCGTTCGGACCTCCGCGATCATCAGTGTGGATTCAAGGCCTTCAGCCGTGAGGCGTTCGAGACGCTCGTCGAGGACGTCGAGGACGAACACTGGTTCTGGGACACCGAAATGCTGGTGCGGGCGCAACGCGCCGGCTTCACCGTCGCGGAGTTCCCCGTCGAGTGGACGCCGAAAGGAGACACCAAAGTCGATCTCGTCCGCGACGTGTTCGGGATGGGCAGTCAGATTCTCCGCACGTTCTGGCAACTCTCCGTCCGGCCGCGGCTCTCCCGCCGCGTCGGTCTCATCGCCGGTGCGTTCCTGGCGGTGTTCGCACTGGTGCTGATGACCCAGTACATCGACTTCGGCACCGTCATCGCGGAGATGAGCGAGGTCAACCCGCTTCTCGTCGTCGCGGCCGCGCTCGTCTACCTGCTCTCGTGGCCGCTCCGCGGCCTCCGCTACCGCGACATCCTCGGGGAGTTGGGGTACCGCGAGACGCTCCCGTTCCTCACGGGTGCCGTCTTCATCAGCCAGACCGGGAATCTGGTCTTCCCCGCCCGGGCGGGTGACCTGATCCGGGCGTACGTGGTCAAGGCGCGCCGCGGCATCCCGTACCCCTCGGGGTTCGCGTCGCTGGCGGCTGAGCGCGTCTTCGACCTGTTGACGATTGCCTCGATGGCCGGCGTGGTACTCATTGGCTACACGGCCGCCGGACAGACGGCCGAACTCGCCCGGACAGTCACTGGGGCAGAGGGCGCCGGTCGGGTGGCGGTCATCGTCGCACTTGGCGTGGGCCTCGTCGCGCTTGCAGCCGTTGTCGGTATTGCGCTCTCAGCCCGGAGCGACCGCAACTTCGTCGCTGCGGTCGTCTATCGGATCAGCACCGACTCGTACGCCGACTTCGTCGCCGGCGCCGTCGGGCGATTCGTGGACGACCTCCAGACGGTCGCGGGGACGCGACGCGGCTTCACCCGGATTGGCACGTCGAGCGTCGCCGTCTGGACGCTGGACGTCGTGACTGCACTCTTCGTGCTCGCCGCGTTCACGCCGGGACTCCCAGTCGTCGAACTGATCGCGGTGAGTTTCTTCGCAGTCAGCGTCGGTAACCTCGCGAAGGTGCTGCCGCTCTCGCCGGGCGGCGTCGGGCTCTACGAGGGGGCGTTCACGCTGCTCGTCGTCGGCCTCACGCCGCTCTCGCCGGAACTCGCGCTCGGGGCCGCGGTGCTCGATCACGCGGTGAAGAATATCGTCACGGTCGTCGGCGGCTACGCCTCGATGCTCGGACTCAACGTCTCACTGACGACCGCCGTTGAGGAGACCCGGAACGTACGGGAGGCCCAAGAGGAGGCGCCCGAACTCGACTGAGCGCGGCCCCACCGATCGCACTCTGGCGGACGAGGAGTCAGTACAGGTCGCTCAGAAACGGCGACGCCGCGGCCGTCACCGCCGCCGCGAGCGCATCTGTCCGCGTCAGTTTCCCGTCGGTGAACGCGCCCGCAGCGCCCTGATTCTTCGCGACGTCGGACTCGCCGAGGGTGTCGTCCATCACCGGCCCCAACTCCTCCCCGGCGCGGACCCGCGTTGCAATTGAGGATGGGAGCGGAAGGCTCGGTCCGGCACCGACGCCGCGGCGCTTGCCGTCGCTGACGGCCGCCCACATCACGAGGAACATCTCAGCTGTCGCGTCGTCCTCGATGTCGGCGACGCCGCCCTCGATACCTACGCCGAGGTCGTACTCGCTGTCCACGTCGAGCACTGCCTCAGCCCTGTTCAGAGCGCCCGTCCGCGTCTCGTCGTTCCCGGTCGGCTGCTCAGAGATGCCGGAAGCCACCGGTTCGGCGACGGCGGTCGCGTCCGGAAAGACGCGTGTGGTCGCCTCGCGCTTTACGGGATTCCCGCTGCCGACTCCGATTCGCATACGCTGGAGTCCCCCCGCTCGAACAATACGTGTGTCGGTTCCATCGTCGTCCGCGCTCAGTCCTCGCCGTGGAGCGTCGATGCGAGCGTTTCGATTCCGTTGACGAGCGCTGGGCTCGGTTGGTTCAGAAGGTCGTCGTCGAGGACGTGCACGGTCGCGTTGAGGTCCCAGCCGCGGTCTTCGAGGATTCCCCTGTCCACACGGTTGCCGTGTCCGCAGTGATGGATAATCGCGTGGTCCGGATCGGCCGCCGTGACGCCTTCCATCGAAACCTCCTGGGATCGCTCGCCAGCCTCACAAAAGGGATAGCGACCGCCCGCGGCCTCGATGGCGTCGGGAACCCAGTTACCCGCGGCCATCGGCGGCTCTCCCCACTCCTCGCAGTAGACAACTGGCCGGTCCTCGGCGGCGTCAGGGGTCCCATCCCGAACGGCATCGATCCGATCGCGGAGTTCCGCCGCGAGTGCCTCGCCTGCTGCGGATCGATCCACGGCGTGGCCGATTCGCTCGATTGACTCGAGAACGGCATCGAGCCGGTCGGGTTCGACGTGGCAGATCTCGTACCCCCGTTCTCGGAGTTCGTCGCGGATCTCGCGCTGGAGTCCGTCGGCAGTGCAGACCACGTCGGGATCCAGGTCGGCGAGACGGTCGTAGTCGGGGTTCAACCAGCCGCCGACGACCGGGCGGTCGAGGTCGCAATGGACGGTGACGCCGACGACGCGGTCCGCGCTGTCCATCGCCGCCAGCGTCGCTGTGGTACTGGGCGCGAGCGAGACGATCCGCTCGACGTCGTCGTACTGGTCGCTCGCGGGAGCGGCGTTCATACGGGGGTAGCGGACGCCAACGGTCAAGGGCGTTGCGGACGGACTCGCAGGGGCGCTCTTCGCTATATAAATTGTAACGGTCGATTTGCTGGAAAGCCGTCGGAGAGGCTGTGCGTTCCGTTCGGGAAGGCGATTCCGAACGCTTTTTATAATCTCCGTCGGTTGAGGTGATACGGACCGCTCCGGGCCTTCGTACTGATCCCCGGCACGGGGCATTCGTCGCGATACCGATGAGCGAGAAGAGTACGTACACTCGCGTGAATGCGAGAACGAGAGACGAATCGCAAACGAACGAGGGCCGAGACGGCAACTCGGCCGGTCAGCGCTGGGTTCGACCCGGCGAAGAACAAGAAGAAAACGAATCCGAGACCGCCGACGAAGAACTAGCGTGCCCGGAGTGCAGCGGAAACGTCGTCGTCGACGACGAGCACGGCGAGACCATCTGTGACGACTGCGGACTCGTCATCACCGAGGACTCCGTCGACCGCGGCCCCGAGTGGCGCGCGTTCGACGCCAAAGAGAAAGACCAGAAGTCCCGCGTCGGCGCGCCGACGACGAACACGATGCACGACAAAGGGCTGTCGACCAACATCGACTGGCGCGACCGCGACGCCTACGGCAACTCCCTGTCGTCGAACCAGCGGCAGAAGATGCAGCGCCTCCGCAAGTGGAACGAGCGGTTCCGCACCCGCGATTCGAAAGAGCGCAATCTCAAACAGGCGCTCGGCGAGATCGACCGGATGGCCTCCGCGCTCGGCCTCCCGGAGAACGTCCGCGAGACCGCCTCTGTCATCTACCGCCGTGCCCTCGACGAAGATCTCCTCCCCGGCCGTTCTATCGAGGGCGTCGCTACCTCCTGCGTCTACGCTGCGGCCCGGATGGCCGGCGTCCCCCGCTCGCTCGACGAGATCGCGGAGGTCTCTCGAGTTCCGAAGAGCGAGGTCGCTCGTACCTACCGGTACATCGCACGGGAACTCTCGCTCGAAGTCAAGCCTGCGGACCCCGAGCAGTACGTCCCCCGGTTCGCCTCCGAACTCGGTCTCTCCGACGAGGCGAAACTCCGCGCGCGACAACTCCTGAAGAACGCTAAAGAGAAGGGCGTTCACTCCGGGAAGTCGCCGGTCGGACTCGCCGCGGCCGCGGTCTACGCGGCAGCGCTGCTCACCAACGAGAAGACGACGCAGGCCGCTGTCAGCGAGGTCGCAGACATCTCCGAGGTCACGATCCGCAACCGCTATCACGAACTCCTCGAAGCCGAGGAGAGTATCGGACTGGCGTAGACGGATCTGAGCGCGGTCTTGTTAGGGAGCGCTTCTTCTCTTCCAGCGACTGCGCTGCGGCCTCGCGATCCCCGGACGTTTTAAGCCTCCTCACTGTCTCCGACACCGATATGACTCACACCCGTCGCCGTGCAATGATCGCGGCGCTGGTGGCCGTACTCGGTGCCAGCGTCGGTGTCGCTGGGGTCGGACACCTCTATCTCCGGAAGTGGCGTCGCGCAGCCGCCTGGTTCTCCCTCGTCGTCGGCGCGACAATCGTGCTGCTGTCGGTGTTCGTCGATCCGTCGACGCTCAGCCTCGCCGGCCCTGCAGCGCTCGCGAGCATCGACCCCGAGACGCTGCCGACGGTGGTCACGGTACCCGTGTTCGGACTCCTGTTTCTGAACGCGCTCGACGCCTACCGACTGGCGACGCGGGACCTCCGACCACCTGACGAGGTGACGTGTCCACACTGCGGTGGCGAACTCGACCTCGACATCTCGTTCTGTCCGTGGTGTACTGAGAAGTTACCGGACGCAAACCGTCCTGAAGCCGACGCAGGGCGGAACGCGGACGGGCGCTGATCCGGTCCGTTACTTTTCGATGATGCTCTCTTCGACGGCCTCGCCGAAGTGCCGGGCCGTCTCCTCGTAGAACAGGCGCACCTCATCGCCCGCCTCCAGATCGGTGATCGCTGTCCGCCCCTCGCGGGTGTGGACTTTGATCGTCTCCGCGTTCTGAAGCAAGGTCTCGACGCGGTCGTTGTCGACCTCGGCCTCGACGCGGAACATCGGCCGCTTTTCGATCTTCACGCGCCCGACGACGGCTTCGCGGGTCTTGCCGTCTTCGCAGACAACCTGGACCTCGTCGCCGCTCTTCAGTTCCGAGAGGTACTTGGTGCCGCCGTCGGGCGTCCGGACGTACGCGTGGACTGCGCCGGCGTTGACGCGGAACGGCCGGGAGGCGACGTACGGCGATTCCGCCGTCTCCGCGTGGACGAAGAAGAGCCCGCGACTCATACTGCCGACGAGCATCCCCTCGTTGTGTTCCATCAGATTCCCGGTATCGACGCAGACGCGATCGGCCATCCCGGTGCGCTCGACGGCGGTCACTGTGGCCCACTGGAGGTCCAGCGTCTCGCGCTCGACCTCGTCGCGGACCTCGACGGTCTCTCTGATCTCATCGGAGTCGTCGGTGTCGAGCAGGACGCCGTCGGCGCCGATTTCGAGCGTCTCGAACGCGGTCCGCGCTTCCTCTGCGGTCGTGACGCCGGCGATCAGGTCGGTCTCGTCGCCGATCCGCGCGATCAGGTTCTCAAGGGGAATGATCGTCCAGTCCTCGCCGACGACGACGGTGTAGTCGGCGTCTGCGGCCGCCTCCTCCGCGAAGGACTCGTACTCCTCGGAGAAGATGCGGACGTACGCACCGTTCGCTCGTTCGTCCTCACGGCGAAGCGTCGTGAGATCCGCAGACCCGGAGAAGTCCGGCGGCAGGTCGGCGGTCCCGTCCCCCTCGCCGTTCTTCCCGACGACGTACGTGTCCGCCTCCTCGCCCGACTGAAGTTCATCCTTTACGCCGTCACTTTCGCCTGCCTCCACGTCGTCGATCAGTGCCGTGCCCGAGTCGGTGCGGAACGCCGCGACCGACACGTCGCCCAGCGAGCGAACGCGGCCGACGTCGGCCTCGTCGACGACTACCCAGTCCACGCCGGCTTCCAGGCCGGCCGTGATTCGTCGCTTACGTGTCTCCCAGTCACCGACTTCGTCGTCGGCTTTGAGCCAGACGCTTCGTGTCATCGTTGTCGGCACATCTCAACCGGCGCGCTTGAACGTGGCGACTCTGGGGAGGATTGCCGCGGCGCGCGTTACGCGTCCGGGTCCTCGACTGTCGAGACCGGTGTGGGTTCGTCGGGGTCGCCGTCGGGCTCTCGCAACCGCCGGTGGTACCAGACGACGTCGTGCCAGTCGCCGAGTTTGAACCCCGCGGCGGGGAACGTCCCGACGTGCTCGAATCCGTGTCGCTCGTGAAACGCCTCGCTCTCCGGGTTCGGCATTCCCAGGGCGGCGTAGGCCGAGCAGTAGCCCTGTCGTCGGAGCGTCTCGAGCAGGCGCTCGTAGAGGCGCGTTCCCACCCCGGCGCGCTGTGCCGCGGCGTCGACGTAGACCGATGTCTCGACCGCCCAGCGGTACGCCGGCCGCTCGCGCAGTTGGCTGCCGTAGACGTAGCCGACGACCGTCGATTCGCCGCCGTCCGGGGCGTCGGTCCCCTCGTCGGCGACGGCCACGTACCACGGATACTCGTCGGCCGCGCGCTTTTCGCGAATCGTTCGTCGCATCCGCTCGACGGATGGGACCTCGGTTCGGAACGTCGCCGGCGAGTCGCGGACGTAGGGCGCGTAGATCTGCCGGAGGGCGGCCGCGTCCTCGGGCGTGGCGGCGCGAAGCCGAACGTCGGGATTGACGCTGTCGTCCATACCGTGCCGAGGCCGCCCGACGGTTACTGTTTTTCCGATTAGACGGCGGGCCCAGAGGGTCAGAGCGCGTACAGCGATGGGACCAGTGCGGGACCGACTAACAGTCCGAGGAGGTTGTACAGCGCGTGAAACAGCCAGGCGCCGACGAGGTTGTCGAAGCGGAGTTGGAGCCACGTGAGCACCGAGCCAAGGAGGGGGGCGTTGAGAACCCCGGCGTCGCCGCCGGTGAAGATATAACCGACGGCGAAGACGAACAGCGACGCGACGCCGACTGCCGTTGCACCCGGTCCGGCAGCCTCGATGTGGACCCTTCGCTCGCTGCCGAAGCGGTTCCGGTCCAGAGAGTGAGCGTTTTACCGCTCGGCCGTCTTTGCTCCGGTATGATTGATCCGGCCGACCTCTCTGTCACGCTCGTCGACGGGTACGTCGACGAGCCGGCGCACTTCGGCGTGCCGCCATACATTTCGACGTACCCGCGGTTCACGGCCGGTGCGATCGTCGACGCCGGCGTTCCGGAGTCGAACGTCACGTACCACACGATCGACGAACTCCGTGAGGACCGAAACAAGTGGGCCGACGTGGCCGACGCCGACCTCTTCATTTATCTCGGCGGGATGACCGTCCCCGGCAAGTACGTCGGCGGCACGCCCGCCGAACCCGACGAGGTCCGCGAACTCGCCTGGACCGCCGGGGGCACGTCGGTGATGGGCGGTCCCATCCGGTTCGGTGTCGGCGACGAGAACGCCGGTGCGCAGGAGATGCAGCGACAGGACCTCGATTACGACTTCCTCGCGATGGGCGACGTCGAGGCCGCCGCTCACGACCTCATCAGCAACGAGTTGGAGGGCTTCGAAAACCGCTACCGGGACAACGACGAACTCGACAGCTGGGCGGCACAGGGCGCGTTCGTCGTCGAACAGCATCCGAACCACCCGGACTACCTGATCTGTGAACTCGAGACCTCACGCGGCTGTGCCTACCGGTGTTCGTTCTGCACGGAGCCGATGTACGGCGATCCCGGATTCCGGGACCCCGAGTCGGTCGTCGGCGAGGTGGGAAATCTCTACGACCGCGGCGTCCGCCACTTCCGCCTCGGCCGTCAGGCCGACATCCTCGCGTACGGCGGCGACGGCGAGGCGCCGAACCCCGACGCGCTCAGCGAGCTCTACGGCGGGATCCGCGAGGTCGCCCCCGATCTGGAGACGCTCCATCTCGACAATATGAACCCCATCACGGTCGTGAAGTGGCCAGAGCAGGCCAGAGAGGGGATCCGGATCATCGCCGAACACAACACGCCCGGCGACACCGCCGCGTTCGGCCTCGAATCCGCCGACCCGCTCGTTCAGGAAAAGAACCAACTGAACGTCACCGCCGACGAGTGCTTCCGCGCAATCGAGATCGTCAACGAGGAGGCTGGCTGGCGGCCGGGGGAAGATCCCGCGGATGCGCCGACCCTCGGGGACAGCGGGACGTCACGCGGCTCGAACGCAGGCGGCGAAGCCGCGAACCGGCTCCCGAAACTCCTGCCGGGGGTCAACCTCCTGCACGGGCTCAAGGGAGAGCGCACGGAGACGTTCGAGCACAACCGACAGTTCCTCCAACGGGTCTACGACGCGGGGCTGATGGTCCGCCGCATCAACATCCGTCAGGTGATGGCCTTCGAGGGCACCGAGATGGCCGACGAAGGTGCAGCCATCGCCAGAGAGCACAAGAAGCGCTTCAAGCAGTACAAGCGCGAGATTCGCGAAGAGATCGATCAGCCGATGCTCCGACGGCTCGCACCCGTCGGGACCGTTCTGCCCGACGTACACCTCGAGTACCATCAGGACGGGCGGACGTTCGGTCGGCAACTCGGGACGTACCCGCTTCTGGTGGGCATTCCGGGCGAACGGGAACTCAAACAGACGATCGACGTCGCGGTCGTCGATCACGGGTACCGCTCGGTGACCGGCGTTCCGTATCCGCTCGATCCGAACGACGCCTCGATGGCAGAACTCACGGCGATTCCCGGTATCGGCGATCGGACGGCGGGTGACATCGTGATCAACCGCCCCTACGACTCCCCGGCGGCAGTGCCGTCTCCGGAAATCGATTTCGCGACGTTTACCGGTGGATATCCGACAAACGAGAAACCGAGTGCGGACTGAGACGAGTCAGTTACAGCTCTTCTTCGATGACTTCGCCGACGGCGAAGTTGGATTTGACTTCCGAGACTTCGATTTTCACGCGGTCACCAACCTCCGTATCGGGGACGATGATGACGTAGCCGCGTTCGACGCGGGCGATGCCGTCGCCCTGTTTGCCGATGTCTTCAATCTCAACGTAGCGTAGCTCGCCGGGCTCGACGGGCGGTTGCGGTTCCGAAGACGGCCGCTCGGTTTCGGTCGACTCCGACGACGAATCGGTCCCACGAGAGATGAGAGCGACGCGGTAGGTCTCGTCCGACTCGATGGAGCCGGTGTCGACTTCGCGCTTCGGTACTTCAACCACGTATCGGTCCTCTTCGGCGCGAACGTCAGCGTTGAACAGACACAGGAGTTTATCTGAGATTTCCACCGTGTAGACCTCCACGTGTAGTTCGCTGCGAATTGTTAAAGTAGTACCGCCCACTCCGGCCTTCTGTCGGCCGGTTCCCGGGCCGTCCGCGGGTCAGTCGCCCCTCAGCCGAAGTCACCGAACGTCGTCTGGAGCCCGGCCGCCATCGTCGATTTCCGGCGGAGCGTCCCGATGGAGACGGGCAAATGGTCGGTAACGCCACGAACCGCCCCGGCGAAGGTCTCGGCACTCCCGTGCTCTGCGGCGAAGGCGTCGCGGACGGCCTCGCGAACCTGCCAGACGCCAACTGGGCCCCAGTAGTCCTCGGAGACGTGCCTGAGGACGAGCGCTTTCGCCTGTCGCCCGCGATCGTCGAGGTGTTCGAGGACCGCTAGTCGGGCGGCGTGGTACGCGCCGGCCGTCTCCTCGACGTAGCCGGCACGGCCTTCCCTGCCTTCGCTGTCGGCAGCGAAATACATCCCCGCTTTCGGGTCGGGGTTCCAGACGCTGCCGGGAGCTTTCATCTCGACGAGTTCGTACTCCCACTTCCCGGGCGCGAGGATCACCCAGAAGGCGTTGCCGAGGAATTCGTTACGGTGGACCTCGACGCGTCCGATCTCGGGATTTGTGCGGATGCGTCCCCGGAGGTACTGTCCGACGGTGTCGTCGACGGCGGTGATCGACCACCGGGTCGGGACGAGGCGACGCTGTTCGGTCTGACCGAGCGCGCCCGCCGAGAGAACCGTGTTGATGTCGTAGACATCGAAGCCACGGCGGTAGAGGTAGGTCATCGCGCCCTGTGCGTTCCAGTCGTCGTCTTCGAGCGTCTTCTCGACGAGTCGGGGTACGTGCGGGTTCTCCGCCAGTTCGGCCGACTCGGCCCGGGCGCGCGGTCCGACCGGCGTGGCGACGTCTTCGACGCCGACGTCGAGGTCGACGTCCGGTCGCTCGTCGAGATCGATCTCGACGGTCACGGGTCGGTCCGCGATAGCGACCTCGCGCTGCGCGCCGAGAAAGCCGTTCCACGAGTCGGCGACGTTCGTGACCTCCTGGGGGCGATTGGAGTTCAGAAGCGACGTGCGCCGCGAGAAGACGTCGTCGATCGAGACGCCCTCGTCGTACCACGCGCCGGACGTCTCGAAGCGCCCGGCATCCTCGTCGTGGCCGACAGGTGAAAGCAGCCCCGTCGAGACGCGGGGGTAGTTCGAGGTGCCGACGAAGATCGACGGCGAGACGCCGCCGTACAGCGAGTCGCCCTGCACCGTCTCCTCGAATCGGTTCTGGAAGGTCTCGAGGTGATCGAGGATGTCGTAGGACTTCTCCTCTGCGAGTCGTCGACGCTCCGCCCGCTCGTTGCGCTCAATGTCGACGTACTCGTCTAAGTCCATCACCGGAGTGTGGGTCGCCAACGGATATGAACCTTCGGCGTTAGCGCCGCAGCCCCTGACTCGAATCGAAGACTATCTTGTATGAAAACCGAATTACTATACAATATGCGTCTCATCGGCGAGCGCACGCAGGGCATCCGCAAGCATCTGGGGCAGTTCTCGTTGCACGTCGTCCTGGTTTTCGCGACGGGACTCACGATCGGTTCCGAGCGCGCGGTGGTCCCCGTTCTCGGTCGGGACGTACTCTGGGTCGAGTCCGTTGCCGTGCTGTGTCTCTCCGGGACCATCGTCGTGCGGTGGATAAAAGAGGCGCGCTCGGAGTTCGGGACGCACGACCCGCCGGCACCCGCGCCGGAGTCGGGACCGGTCGTGGGCGATAGTGCGCCACCGAGTGCGTTCGTCGGCAACCGGGGGCGGTCCGCCTCGGACAGTGCGCCCGTGGTGTCAGGCGATTAACTGTGGATGCCCATCGCTTCGATCTGCTCTTGATACCGGTTCCGGATGGTGACCTCCGTCACTTGGGCGACGTCGGCGACCTCGCGCTGGGTCTTCTTCTCGTTGCAGAGCAGCGAAGCCGCGTAAATCGCCGCTGCCGCGAAGCCCGTCGGCGACTTCCCCGAGAGCAGGCCTTTCTCGGAGGTCGTCTCGATGATCTCGTCGGCCTTCGACTGCACTTCCTTCGAGAGGCCGAGCTCCGAGCAGAACCGCGGGACGTACTTCTTCGGATCGACCGGCTTCATCTCCAGACCGAGTTCCTGTGAGATGTAGCGGTACGTCCGACCGATCTCCTTGCGCTCGACGCGCGAGACTTCGGAAATCTCCTCGAGCGAGCGAGGGATCCCCTCTTTCCGACACGCCGCGTACAGCGCGGAGGTGGCGACGCCCTCGATAGAACGGCCGCGGATGAGGTCCTCGTTGAGCGCGCGCCGGTAGATCACGGAGGCGACCTCCCGGACCGACCGCGGTACGCCGAGTGCGGAGGCCATTCGATCGATCTCCGAGAGCGCGAACTGGAGGTTCCGCTCGCCCGCGTCTTTCGTCCGGATGCGCTCTTGCCACTTCCGCAACCGGTGCATCTGCGAGCGCTTGCGCGAGGAGATCGAGCGACCGTAGGCGTCTTTGTCTTTCCAGTCGATTGTCGTCGTCAGCCCCTTGTCGTGCATCGTCTGCGTCGTCGGCGCGCCGACGCGGGACTTCGATTGCCGCTCGGAGTGGTTGAACGCGCGCCATTCCGGGCCGGGGTCGATCTGCTCTTCCTCGACCACGATCCCCGTCGGCTCGTGGATGAGTTCTCCGTCTCCCGTACGGACGAGGTCTTCCTCGTCCATATCCTCTATGTCGATGTCGTCTTCTGCTTCGTCCGCCTCGTCTTCGCGTTCGCCCTGCCATCGCGTCCTGTCGACGTCCTGTTCCCGCTGGCGGGTGGGCCGTGTCATCGCATTTTTATATTCGCTATCTCGATACGCTTAAACCCTCTGCCGGTCTGCCGCCGTGCGGCCGTCGACGACCCACCGACGGATCGAACGCTTCTTTCGGCCGCTCCGTCTCCCTCCGATATGCCAAGCGTAGATCTGGACCCGGAGGTCGCTCGCGAGCGGCTCGAAGCTGCGGGCGTTGCGGTCGAACCGGGCAACACCGACCACGAGCGGTGGCGCGCCGAGCGCGGCAACGCCAACGCGGTCGCCTATGACGATACGGTCGTCGTCCAGGGGTCCCGGCCGACGGACCTGCTGGCGCTGCTCCGCGACGAACAGGGCGACCGCGCGCACGTCTACTTCGACGGCGCGTGCCGGGGGAATCCGGGGCCGGCGGCGGTCGGCTGGGTCATCGTCACGAGCGACGGCATCGTCGCCGAAGGCGGCGAGCGCATCGGTAAGACGACGAACAACCGCGCCGAGTACGAGGCGCTCGAGTGCGCGCTGGAGGCGGCTCGTGATTACGGCTTCGACGAGGTCGACGTCCGCGGCGACGCACAGTTGATCGTCCGGCAGGTCACCGGCGAGTACGACACCAACAACCCGGAACTGCGGAAGCGCCGCGTTCGCGCGCGCGAACTGCTCGAGGACTTCGACCAGTGGTCGATCGAGCACGTACCGAGAGCGGTAAACGACCGCGCCGACTCACTAGCAAACGAGGCACTCGACGATGGCTGACGACAGCGAGCGGACAATCGAAGGAGACAGCGACGCGCGACCGGCGGAGTCGTCGGTCGGGCGGCATCCCGACCGCGGCGACAACGCGGAGACCGCGGCCGATCCTGAGATTCCCGAGGACGCGATCGAGGAGGCCGAACGGCTGACGCGCCTCGCTAGGGAGGCCGCGGTGACAGAGGCCGCCGAGGCATACCGGGAACGCCGCGCGGACGTCGTGGACGAACACGACTTCACCGCCCGGGTTCGCGAGGAGGACGACACGCTCGTGCTCTATCCGGGCGAGTGGATCGAAGACGGCGTCGTCCAGTTCGAGGATATCGAGGACACCGACCGCGCCGTGGAAGTGTCGCTGTCAGGGCCCGACCACGGGGCCGAGTGGGAGACCGTTGAAGAGCGAAATCGAGAGGTCATCGAGGCCGTCCGCGAGGCGCACGGCCAAGTGCACGCGGCGAATGTCCGCGCGTTTGCCGATTTTATGGGGAACCACTACCTGAAGCCAGTCACCGAAGCGACGCTCGACGAACGAGAGGAGTTCCTCACGGAGTACTTTCCAAGAAATGCTTGGCCAACGCGTGAACAGGAATCGATCGTCACCGAGAGCGTCAATCTGGTCGTAGACGGCCTCGACGACGAAGTGCCCGGAACCTGAACTCGCGTGGTTTTTTATTGGTACGCGCCGATGAGGTCGGTGAGTTCGTCGGCCCGCTCCTCACTGTTGACGAACTTCTCGACCATCCACTCGAATTGATCGAGAAGCGCATCGTGACCCGCAGACGTCAGTTCGTACTGGTTCGTCCGCTTGTCGAGTTCACTCTTTTCGACCAGACCCATCTCGACGAGGTCGTCGAGGTTGGGATACAGCCGCCCGTGGTTCACTTCGGTCCCGTAGTACGTCTCGAGTTGCCGCTTGATCGCGAGGCCGTACATTGGTTCTTCAGCCAGAATGACCAGGATATTCTGCTGGAATGCGGTGAGGTCGCGAACCACGCTGCCGGTGTCAGTAACTGTTTGTGCCTCTGACATACCTGAAGCGAGGTAGCCGGGATATTTAAGACTTATTACCTGTTATGAGAACAACCGTCCTACACGGTGTATGGCCCTTCAGCGCTGTTATTCGACGTTTCGTCGCCGCCGACCGGCGACAGGAATACGATATTGGAGGATCCTGCGCGATTATCTGAAGAACCCCGGAATATTATTTATTGATCGATAGGGGAAGTGTTTCGTCACTTGGACCCTGATGTAACGGTCGCGGAACCTCTCTCTCGAAGCGATGCGAAAGGACTTTTTGCCCGTTCAGAGACAGAGCGAATATGACCAACCTCTGGGAAGACCTCGACACCGGTCCCGATGCGCCAGATGTCGTGTACGCCGTCGTTGAATGTCTGAAAGGCGAGCGGAATAAATACGAGTACGACAAGGACGTTCCGGGCGTAGTTCTCGACCGCGTTCTCCACTCGAACGTCCATTATCCCTCGGACTACGGCTTCCTGCCACAAACATACTACGACGACGAGGACCCCTTTGACATCCTCGTACTCGTCGAAGACCAGACGTTCCCCGGCTGCGTTATCGAGGCGCGCCCCGTCGCTCTGATGCGAATGGACGACGACGGCGAGAAGGACGACAAGGTCATCGCGGTCCCGGACGAGGACCCCCGATACGACCACGTCGAGAACCTCGACGACCTCACCGACCAGCAGAAGGACGAGATCTCCGAGTTCTTCGAGACGTATAAGAACCTCGAAGCCGGAAAAGAAACGGAGACGCTTGGTTGGGAGGACGCAGACGCCGCGAAAGACGCCATCGAACACGCGATGGACCTCTACGAAGAGCACTTCGTGTAACGCTCCCTGTTTTATCTGTTACGTTCGGACCGGCTCGCCGAGAAAATAACTGCAGTGCATATCCCTCGGTTCGAGGCATTCGTTATGCGTATGGGTAATCTTTTGCGCCCGGGTCACGTATAGACAGTCGTAATGTCAGCCGAAACGCCGCGCCTTGGCGTCGCCCACCCCACGGTCGTCCCCGGCAACCATCCGGGAATGGACGACGCGGATGAGGCTCCACCCAGCGAAGATCCGGATCAGGTCACCGAAGAATCATCGTAGCCGTTCCACCCTCCAGATCGGCGTGGACGCTGCGCGAACCCGACTGCCGAGGCTATCCTGCTACCTCTGCCCGGCGCTGTACAGGACTCACTCGGTTCGCGACAGTTCGAGTTGCTTCGCGGTGTCTGCGTCGGTCGGTTCGGATTCCAGCAGTTCGATCTCGGCCACCCACTTGAGGCTCTCCCAGCAGTCTGATCGGGGTTCGGTCCGCACCAACCGCGCCGGTCACCCGGAGTTCCCAGTTCCCCGGATCGACCGTTGTGGGCACGTCGTGTGATTCGAGTCCCGTCACGGCTGTATGTCAGTGTGCCCCGTGTAAAGTCGTTGCCGCGAACGCCTTCGGCCCGTGTCTCGTTCGCTGTCCGGTCTGGCGGATCACCAACTCACGGGGCGGCAGTGTTCGAAGCAGGTGCGAGCATCCGCTCTTAGGACAGACTGGAACTGCGAGGGGAACCGCTTTTACTCGCGCCGCGCCAACTGTGTGTGATGGCTACCTGCGATGAGTGCGGGAAGCACGAAAATATGCCGTACCAGTGTCGACGGTGCGGGGATACTTTCTGTGCTGAACATCGGCTCCCGGAAAACCACGACTGTCCGGGACTCAGCGAGTGGAACGATCCCTCCGGCGTCTTCGATAGCGGTTTCGACGACTCCGTGCAAAACCGCGGTGGGCAGTCCTCACAGCGTCTGACGGACCGCGTCTTCGGGACCGGCGGCCCGGTCGGCTACTTCCGCGGGAATATGAGTTACGTCTTTCTGGGCGTGATGTGGATCACCTTCGCGCTTCAGTATTTCATCTTCCCCTTCCTTCTCGGCGCGGGACCACGGAGCCTCCTCTGGCGGAGCGTATTTGTGCTCTCGCCGGGGCAGATCGAGTTCGTCTGGACGTGGATCACGTCCATCTTCGCCCACGGTGGCTTCACCCACATTGCGTTCAACAGCATCGCGCTGTACTTCTTCGGCCCCGTCGTGGAGGAGTACCTCGACACGAAGCGCTTCACGGCGCTCTTCTTCGGTGCCGGGATCGTCGCGGGACTCGCTCAGGTCCTGTCGACGCTCTTCACCGTCGGGCCGTTCGGCGCGGGCGTTGTCGGCGCATCCGGGGCGATTATGGGCATTCTCGGCGTGCTGACCGTGCTGAACCCCAGTCTGAAGGTCTACCTCTATTTCATTATCCCGATGCCGCTGTGGCTGCTCACCTTCGGCTTCGCGGCCTTCAGCATCGTCGCCGGATTCGGTGCTGCCGGCGGCGGCCTTATGGGCGGCAACGTCGCACACCTCGCGCACCTCGCCGGCCTCGTGATCGGACTCGCCTATGGCGCTCGCGTGAAGGGGCGCGTCGGCGTCCCCAACTCGCTGCAGTTCGGTCGTGGCGGCGGCGGGATGGGCGGTCCCGGCGGTCCCGGTGGCCCCGGCGGTCCCGGCCGCCGCTGAACCGATCCGATGGACCCCGCTCGTCCCGAGTTCGTCCCCGATGCGTCGGCCACCCGCGAGGAGATGGAGTCGCTCCAGCACGAGGTCGCTGCGGCCGCGATATGGGACGACGCGTTCGCGTTCGATCCCGAAGCGGTCTCGACCCGTTCCGAGCGGACGCTCGACGACACGGGTCGTCGCACGCGCGAGCCCCCACTCGTCGCCGGCATCGACCAGGCGTTCCTCGACGACCGAGCGGTGAGCGTCGTCGTCGTCCGCCGTGGCGACGCGGTCGTCGAACGCGCACACGCCGTCACCGACCTCGAAATTCCGTACATCCCCGGCCTGCTGGCGTTTCGTGAGGGCGGCCCGATCCTCGCGGCCGTTGCGGACCTGTCCTGTGAACCGGACCTGGTCGTCTTCGACGGGAGCGGTCGCATCCACTACCGACAGGCCGGACTGGCGACGCACCTCGGCGCGACGCTCGACGTGCCGAGCGTCGGCGTCGCCAAGGGGCTCCTGTGTGGAACGCCAGAGGACGACCTCGCGGAACGACCCGCGGGCTGGCGGACCCCGATCCGTGCCGACAGCGAGGTCGAGAACGCAGATCCGGGAACCGTCCTCGGTCACGCGCTCCAGTCGCGCCAGTACGACTCCCGGCCCATCATCAACCCCGTCTTCGTCAGCCCCGGCCACCGCGTGGGCGTTGGAACCGCGACCGATCTGGTGGAACGGCTCTGTAACGGCTACAAACTCCCGGAGCCGACGCGACTCGCCGACGCGTACGCCGACGAGGTGAAAGCCGATTCCGCCGCGGCACCCGAGGGGACCGACGAATCGGGCTCCTAACGCGCTTCTTTTGGTCTCCACAAGGCCCTTATCGCCCACTGCTGTCTATCGGTCCGTGATGCGACGAGTCCGAATCGGCGTCATCGTCCTCGTGATTCTGGTGCTTACAGCCGGCTGTCTGGGCGGGACGCAATCGGAGACTCCCGGATCGGCGACGTCGACCCCGACGGCCACCGTCGTTTCTGGGTCCCCGACGCCGACGCCCGATCCGACGCCGGGCGAGACCGACACGGACGAGTGGATGTCGACCGAACGGGCCGCCGAGATCCCCGACGGCGACAAGGTCGTCTCCGTCGAAAACCGATGGAACCGGAGCGTTGAGATCCGGATCCGCGTCGTCCGCGAGGCCACGAACGAAACCGTCTACGACGAGACGGCGACGTTCGAACCGGGCGCGGACCGCGAGGTGTACTCGCTCGCCGACGCCGATCCGGACGGCATCGAGTCCTTCCGCGTGATCGCGACCGCTCGCAACACGACCGAGAGCGTCACCGTCGAGACCAATACGTGTTACGGCAACGTCTACGTCGAGATCACTGACGACGGCGAACTCTACCCATACTACGCCATCTGTTGATCGTCCACGGGCGCCACTGAACGGCGGAGCACACGACTCGAAAACACTTATTCGTGCGCTCGCACTCCCAACGCGTATGAGCGAAATCGTTGTCAGCCTCCCCGACGGATCGGAACTCGCCGTCGCGGAGGACGCGACCGTGGCTGACGTCGCCTACGAGATCGGGCCCGGACTGGGACGCGACACGGTCGCGGGCGTCGTCGACGGCGAACTTGTCGACAAAGCCGATCCCGTCCACGACGGCGCGGAGGTCGTCATCGTGACCGACCAGAGCGACAAGTACCTCCGCGTCCTGCGGCACTCGGCGGCACACGTGTTCGCACAGGCACTCCAGCGACTGTATCCGGAGGCGAAACTGGCCATCGGGCCACCGACTGACGAGGGCTTCTACTACGACGTCGCGAACGTCGACCTCGACGCTGACGATCTCGAAGAGATCGAGGTCGAGATGGAGGAGATCGTCCAGGAAGACCTGCCGATCGAACGGGAACTTCGCCCCCGAGCGGAGGCGATCGAAACCTACGACAACAACGAGTACAAACGAGCGATTCTCCAGGAAGAGGCCGCCGGGGAGGATCCCGTTTCGTTCTACGCCCAGGGTGACTTCGAGGATCTCTGTCAGGGTCCACACGTCGAGTCGACCGGCGATATCGGCGCGGTGACGCTACTCAACATCTCCTCGGCGTACTGGCGCGGCGACGAGGACAACGAGACGCTGACGCGGGTGTACGGGACCGCTTTCGAGTCCGAATCCGACCTCGAAGAGTACCTCTCGCTGCGGGAAGAGGCCAAAGAGCGGGACCACCGGAAACTCGGACAGGAACTCGATCTGTTCTCGATTCCCGACGTCACGGGCCCCGGACTGCCGCTGTATCACCCGAACGGCAAGAAGATCCTCAACGAACTCTCCGCGTACGCGCGTGACCTCAACCTCGACGCCGGGTACGACCCCGTCGAGACGCCGCACCTGTTCCGGACGGAACTGTGGAAGAAGTCGGGCCACTACGACAACTACGTCGACGATATGTTCCTGATGGACGTCAACGACGAGGAGTACGGCCTGAAGCCGATGAACTGTCCGGGGCACGCGACGATCTTCGATCAGAAGTCGTGGTCCTACCGAGAACTGCCCGTCCGGTACTTCGAGAACGGCAAGGTCTACCGGAAAGAACAGCGCGGGGAACTCTCGGGGCTTTCGCGCGTGTGGTCGTTCACTATCGACGACGGCCACCTGTTCTGCCGACCCGCACAGATCGAACAGGAGGTCAATCAGGTGATGGACGCGATCTACGAGGTGCTGGACACCTTCGACCTGAGTGCCCACGTCGCGCTCGCCACCCGACCCGAGAAGTCCGTCGGTGGCGACGAGATCTGGGAGCAAGCCGAGTCCCAACTCCGCTCGGTACTTGAGAACCAGGGGATCGACTACGATCTCGAACCCGGCGACGGCGCGTTCTACGGCCCGAAGATCGACTTCGCCTTCGAGGATGCGCTGGGCAGAAAGTGGGACGGTCCGACCGTCCAACTCGACTTCAATATGCCGGAGCGATTCGGACTCACCTACACCGGCCAGGACAACGAAGACCACCGCCCGGTGATGATCCATCGCGCGCTGTACGGCTCCTACGAGCGGTTCTTTATGGTTCTCATCGAGCACTTCGATGGGAAGTTCCCGCTGTGGCTCGCGCCCGAGCAGGTCCGGATTCTGCCGATCAGCGACGACCAACTCGGTTACGCACACCGCGTGAAGACTCAACTCGGCGACTTCCGCGTCGAGGTCGAGGACCGGTCGTGGACGCTGGGTCGCAAGATCCGCGATGCGCAGGAGGACCGTGTGCCGTATATGATCATCGTCGGCGGCGACGAGGAAGAAGCGGGGACCATCTCGGTCCGTGACCGCAAGGAGCGCGAGCGCGGCGACGTCGACGTCGAGACGTTCCGGGCGCATCTCGAATCCGAGTACGAACAAAAGCGGATCGAACCCGACTTCATCGGCGAGTAAGGTCTGACGGCCGCTCTCTCAGTGACTCAACCGAGCGGAATCAGCGCAACCCCGAGCAGAACCGACCAGATACACTCTGAACGGGACTGCTCAGATTCGTTCTACAAAGAACTGACCAGATCCGTCCGCGCTCGACCTGCACCGATCAGTCGGCGTCGTGCCCGTAGTCCGCGCCGGCGGTTTCGTCATCGTACACGGCGTCAGTGCCGAGTTTGACCCTGACCGATCGGCCGCCCCTGCGACCGAGCAGTCGTGGGAAGCGCTTTCGGAGGCGGTATCGCAGACTATCCGGGTGGAAACTCACCGGTCCGATTGTCTGCCGGACGAGTTTACGCTCGATCATCACGAATCCCGTGAAAATGGCGAGGAAGCCGACGACCGTCTCCGGCGTGACGGCCTGCCCGAACACCGCCCACCCCGCGAGCGCGGCGACAATCGGCTGGAAGTATCCGACGAGGTTGGTCTCACTGGGGCCGATGCGTCCGTGGAGCGCGAAGTACAGGAGGAACCCAATCACGCCCGAAAAGACCGTCAGGTAGGCCAGCGCCAGGGCGGCCGTCGGCGTCCAGGTGACCGTCGTGATCGGCTCACCACGAGCGAGTGAGGCGCCGACGAGTATGCCGGCGCCGAACAGCATCGCCCAGGCCTGCATCGACACGTCCGCGAGCGTGGTTCGGAGCGGCGTTGAGAGGACGGCCCCGAACGCGAACGTCGCGGCCGCGCCGAACAGCACGGCGATGCCGGTGGCGTCCGCACCGAGCAGATTCGACAGGTCGAGGTCGGCGACGACGGCGACGCCGACGAGTCCAAGCAGGAAGCCGCCGACAGCAGTCAACTCGAGCGTGTCCTCAAGCAGCGCGGCGGCGAAGACGGCAGTCAGGATCGGCGAGAGGCTGACCACGACGGCCGCCACGGGTCCGGAAACGAACGTCTGGCCGATGTAGAGCAGGGCGTGATAGCCCGCGACGAGGAGGCCGCCGACGACGGCCACGTTCAGCCATTCGGTCAGCCCGTGGGGGCGGATGCGGTCGGTCGTCATCGCGGCGTACGCTAGCACGAGCACACCGGCGAGGGCGTAGCGAATCGCCGCGAAGAACAGTGGCGGCACAGTTTCCAGTCCAACTTCGATCGCCACGAACGACAGCCCCCAGATGGTCGCGAGGGCGACGAAAAGGAGGGCGTCGGGTGAGATAAATCGAGAAGTATCGCGTCGAATCATCAAGTTATCTTTTCTAAAGGCTGGAGTGATTTAAACTTATCTACAAAGTAATTATTAGCAACCGTTTAAAATACAGGTCTTGGCCGAAATATTGAATTAGCTGTGGGAATTTCTTCGTCCGCGGACAACTGCTCTAGCCGTTCGGCCTCATACACGGCGGGTAGCGTTCAAGTGCATTGACTGCCTATTGACCGAGAGACAGTGCAGGTGACAGATATCGCGGCTTCCACGGGGTGCAAATGACCGACGAGGGTCCGGTCGTCGTCGCCAAACGAGTCGACACCGGCGACAGCGCGGATCTGACAGAGATATCGGAGCTCGCCGGGGCGGCGGGCTACGAGGTCATCGCGACACTATCGCAGTCACGCAAAGAGGACGCCGCCTACCACTTCGGCGAGGGCAAAGTCGAGGAACTCGCCGCGCTCGTCACCGAGACCGGAGCGCAGGCCATCATCGTCGACAACCGACTCGGTCCGTATCAGACCTACAACATCGGGGGAAAACTCCCCGAGGGCGTCGAGGTAATTGACCGATTCACGCTCATCCTCGAAATCTTCGGTCAGCGGGCGAACACCCGCAAGGCCCAGTTGCAGGTCGAACTCGCGGAGTTGCGCTACGAACTCCCGCGCGCAGAGGCGAAGACTTCGCTGGCGAAGCGTGACGAACGACCCGGGTTTATGGGACTCGGTGAGTACGACGAGAGCCGTGAGCAGGATATCAAGGCCCAGATCTCCCGAATCAAACAGGAACTGGACGCCATCGCGGACAAAGAAGAGACCCGCCGCGAACAACGTCGGGAGTCGGGGTTCGATCTGGTCGCGCTGGCGGGCTACACCAACGCGGGCAAGTCGACGCTGATGCGCCGACTCGCCGACGACCTCGACGTCGGCGAGAACGAGGACTTACATCCGGATCTCGACCCGACCGCCGAGTCCGAAGACCGGCTGTTCACCACGCTCGGGACGACGACGCGCCGCGCCGACACCGGCACGCGAGACGTGCTCTTGACGGACACGGTCGGGTTCATCTCGGACCTCCCCCACTGGCTCGTCGAGTCCTTCGAGTCCACGCTGGATTCGGTGTACCACGCCGACCTCGTGTTGCTCGTCGTGGACGCCTCAGAACCCATCGCGGAGATGCGCGAGAAGCTCGTCACCAGCCACGACACGCTCTACGAG
Source organism: Halobellus sp. (assembly GCF_042218505.1). NCBI lineage: Archaea > Methanobacteriati > Methanobacteriota > Halobacteria > Halobacteriales > Haloferacaceae > Halobellus > Halobellus sp. The sequence goes on along the minus strand of NZ_JBDGQZ010000017.1, from coordinate 140,402 downwards.
CGCAACGAGGCCCCAATTGTCACCGTCCTCAACAAGATCGACCGCGTCGACGACACGGAACTCGACGCGAAGCGCGACGCGCTTGACGCGCTTGCACCCAACCCCATCTGCGTCTCGGGGCTCACCGGCGAGAACGTCGAGAAACTCACGGACAGAATCGAGGCGGAACTCCCTGACTGGCGCGAAGAGCGCCTCCTGCTTCCGCTGTCGGACGAGGCGATGAGTCTGGTCTCGTGGCTCTACGACCACGGACACGTCCAGGAAGAAGAGTACACCGGCGAGGAGGTCATCGTCGAGTTCACCGCCCGCCCCGCTATCGTCAAGCGCGCCCGGGCGAAGGCCGGGGACGTCCGCGCGGCTCAGGAGCCCTCGGAGGCCGCCGCGACCGGCTCGGATCCGATCGAATCGGAACCGGGCGTCGACGGCCGATAGTTCCGGGAGTGGGTGCTGGCTCGCGGTCGAGCCCGTCTCCGAGCGGGCACGCTCCCGATTCCGCACTCAGTCGTCGCCAGCAATCTCCTGTTTCTCCTTCCGCACGACGTGAACGTTCTCGATTCGTGTGTCCGGATACTGTCCCGATTCGGTCTTCTCAGCGGCCTTGACCATATCCCAGACGACGTTCAGTCCGGTCGTGACGCCTTCCAGGGCCTCCATCTCACAGCCCGTCTTCCCGGTCGTTTCGACGATGACCGTGAGCACGATGCGGTCCTCGCGCACATCAAAGTCGGTGTCCACGTTCGTGATCGGGATCTGGTGGCACATCGGGATCGTCTCCCAGGTGTGCTTGACGGCCTGGACTGAACCCACACGGGCGGTGGCAAGGACGTCGCCCTTCCCGACCTCGCTGTCGCGGATCGCGCCGATCGTCGACTCGGTCAGGCGGATCGTCCCCCGCGCCACTGCCCGGCGGTTCGTGTCGGGCTTCGCGCCGACGTCGACCATCTGGACGTCGCCGGTCTCGTCGACGTGTGTCAGTTCCGTGCCGTCGTCGGCCACGGATTCCCGGGAGCTCGAGCCCGAATCCTCAGCGTTCGCCCTCTCGTCGCCGCTCATCGGTCTCCCTCCCGGAGCGCCGCAGGTAGCCGATCGACCAGGTCCGATGCCACCAGTCCGTACCCGTTGTCGTCGACTGCGGCGTCGCCCGCGCGCCCGTTTGCGTACGCGGCGACGGCCGCCGCCTCGAAGGGAGAGCGGACACACGCCAGCGCACCGGCCGCTCCCGCGAGGACGTCGCCGGTGCCGCCGACAGTCATCCCGGGATTCCCGGTCCGATTCACGCGCCGGTCGTCGCCGTCGGCGACCACGTCGTAGGCCCCCTTCACGAGGAGGACGTGACCGAGGTCGGCGGCGAACTCCGCAACGAGGTCGGCCCGCGCTCGCCAGTCATCGGCGGTTTCGCCGCCCATCTGCTGCAGTTCGCCCTGATGCGGCGTGCAGAGCAGCGTCGCGTCCGTCTCCACCTCCGGGACGACCTGGAGCGCGTCCGCGTCGACGATGGCGGTCCCGTCGTACGCCGAAAGGAAGTCGCCGACGGCGGCGAGCGTCTCCGCGTGGCTGCCGAGTCCGGGGCCGACCACGACCGCGTCGTGATCGGCTGCCAGAGACAGTACTCTGTCTACGTCCGCGGGCGTGAGACGCGTTCCATCGTACGGTCGGAGGATGTGGTTCTCGCTGTAACCCTGCACCTCGGAGGCGATCGACTCGGGACAGGCGACGCGGACGAGATCCGCGCCGGCTCTGAGGGCTGCGTGTGCGGCCAGTGCCGGCGCGCCGCTGTAGGGGCCGCCGCCTACGACGAGTACCTCGCCGAAGTCGCCCTTGTGGCTCTGTTCGGGTCGGCCCAGCGCGAGCAGGTCCCCGGGGCCGGTGAACCGCTCGGCGGCTTGGGGGATCCCGATCTCCGCGACGGTCACGTCGGCGTCGACAGACGCCAGTCCGGGCTTGTCGTCGTGAAACGTCACGACGTGGTCGGCGTCGACCGAGCGACCGGCGGCTTCTCCCGTATCGGCATCGACGCCGGAGGGCACGTCGACCGCGAGGACGGTCGCATCGGCGCGGTTGATCGCCTCGGCCGCGGTCGCCTCAGGCTCTCTGAGTTCGCCGGTGACTCCGGTGCCGAGCATCGCATCGACGACGATCTCCGGATCACCGAGTGCGATGTCGGCGGAGTCGGTCACAGTTTTCGCGTCGCACTCGGCGGCTTCGAGCGCGGTCCAGTTCTCGCGAGCGATCTCTGTCGCAATAGTTTCGGGCCGGCCGAGCAGGTGGACGGTCAGGTCGTATCCGTCCAGGAACCGGGCTGCGACGAGCGCGTCACCGCCGTTGTTGCCGCGTCCCGCGACGACGGCGATGGACGCCCCCGGGTCGGCCAATCGTCGAACCGCCCTCGCCACTGCGTTCCCGCTCGACTCCATCAACTGTTTGCGGGGCACGCCGAGCGCCTCGGCGTTGCGATCCACCGCGGCCATCCGTTCGCTCGTGATCATCGACAGCAGATCGGACCGAAACAGCCTAAAAAGCGACGGGTGGCCGGCGACTGCCGCAGCGTGATCGATCCGATCACGCGTGAGCGGACGTGTGTAAGAAATACGAAACGTTTAGGTCGGAGAACCCGATATGGATTGATATGTCGGGGTTATTGCCGTCCGAGACACAAAGCGAGGACGTCGAGGGCGTCGAAAACGTCCGGGTCCTCCCAATCGAAGACGAGGAGGCAGCGCGCCTGCTCAACTGTCTCTCCTCCGACACGGCCCGCTCGACGCTCTCGGCCCTCCACGACGATGCATCGACTGCCTCGGAACTCGCTGACGCCGTCGGCACGTCGCTGCAGAACGTCCGACACCACCTCCAGAACCTCCGCGACGCCGACTTGGTCCACGTGGTCGGCACGCGCCCATCGGTGAAAGGCCGGGAGATGAACGTGTACGCGCCCACGCGCGAATCACTTGTTGTTTGTGTGGGCGAGTCGTCGGCGACCGATCGTTCGTAGCCCACGGCTGACCCCCTCTCCCTCCGCCGCGGTATCGACTCTCAGTCGCTTCGCCGATAGTCGCGCAACCGAGGCTTCAAATACGAGGCCGGGACCACTCACCGACACCGATATGAACGCGGCGCAGCGACTCGATGACGTGAGTTGGCAGGCGGTCTTCGGCCACGACGAGCCATATCCAGAACAAGCCGACGGCATCGACGCCGCAATCGAGGCCGCTGCCGACGACGGTTTTCTCGTCGTTGAGGGCGCGTGCGGCACCGGCAAAACGATGCTCGCACTCACCGCTGGGGTCGACCGCGTCCGCGACCCCGACTCGACGTACGAGCGCGTCGTCGTGTTGACGAGCGTGAAACAGCAACTCCGGCAGTTCGAGGCGGATCTCCAGACGATCAACGGCAACCTCCCCGAAGACTGGCGACCCGTCTCGGGCCTGACGCTGGTTGGCAAGGCCGATGTCTGTCCCTACAGTCGCGCGAACGTGGCTGGCATCGACGACGAGACCGTGTACGATCGCTGTGAGGGGCTCCGCGACCGAACCCGGAACCTCGTCGGCGAGGACGGCGCTACCTCGGCCGGCGCGCTCGTCTCTGAGGCCCGCAGCACACAGACGGGCCTCCTCGATTCGGGGGCGACCGACGGCCCGGCGTACCTCTCTGCGGCCGGCGAACCGACGCCGTACCTCCCCGAGACTGCCGACTACGAAGACACCGAGTACTGTCCGTTCTACGCCACCTTCCTCGACGACCTGCCCGAAGACGGCGACCCGATCGAGGCGGTCCCGTTCGACCTGACCGACCGCGGACACGTCGATACGGCGGAACTCATCCAACTGAGCGCCGGCTACGGTACGTGCCCGCACTCGGTGATGGGGGCGGTCCTCCCGCACGTCGAGGTCGTGCTCGGAAACTACTACCACGCCTTCGACCCGCAGACGGTGGGGTCGTTCACCGGCGCGCTCGTCGACGAGGAGACGTTCGTCGTCTGCGACGAGGCCCATATGCTCGAACCGCGCGTCCGCGACCTGGTGAGCGATGGCGTTGGAATGGAGACGCTTCGAGACGCAGAACAGGAACTGACGCGGGTGATCCAACCCATCGCGTTCGAGCAGTCGGCGTCGGAATCGACGTCAACGGGGTCGGAGAACGCCGACGCGGAGTTGATCAGGGCGGAACTCGGCGACGCGGATGTGACTCTCTCGGAACTCCGCGAGGTCAGAACGTTCGTCTCGGACCTCCGCTCGGAGATCGATCGGCGCGTAAAAGCCCACCTCGACCGGGCGCTTCCGGACTGGCGGGCGGACCTCACGCGACTGGACGACGACGAACTCCCGCTCCGTGACCCCGAGGACCCTGCGGTCGACGAACTGACTGAGTGGGCCGCAGACGCCGGCTACGACAAGGGAACCTGGATACGCGCCGAAGCCGTCGGTGCGATCGTCGCCCGGATCCTGAACGAGGCCGAAGACGAGGACGTCCGCCGCGCGGCCCCCGCCGCCGGGCGCGCGCTGGCGAACTGGGCCCGGACCGACCACGTGTCGTACTTCCGCGAGATCGAACTGTCGCGCACCTGGGATGAGTCCGAGCGGGAGAACGCCTGGCGGCGCGCGTACAACGCCCGCTTGGCGCTTCACAACTGCGTGCCTGGCGAGGCGATCGCCGAGCGACTTGGGGAGTTCGGCGGCGGCGTGTTGATGTCGGCCACGCTGGAACCGATGGACATCTTCCGCGAAGTGACGGGCCTCGACGCGCTCGCCGCGGCCGGCCGCCCGATCGAAGAGCGGACGTACGGGCTGTCGTTCCCCGAGTCCAACCGGGCGTCTTTCGCAGTCGACGTCCCGAAGTTCACTCACGAGAACCGCGGCGGACGCGGGGAGTCGAACCCGACGCGTCGGGCACACGTCGACGCCGTCGCCGACATCTCGCGCTCACCGGGGAACGTCCTCGTGGGGATGCCGAACTACGCCGAGGCGGCGTGGATGGCAGAGTCGCTCCGCGCGGAACTCGACCGGCCGGTCCTCTTAGACGAGTCCTCGGGCGACGACGAGACGGAGGCGCTCAAAGCCGAGTTCTTCGGCGGCGAACCGAAGGTGCTGGTGACGAGTCTCCGGGGAACTCTCACGGAGGGCGTCGACTACCGGGGCGACCGCCTCGCCGCGGCCGCCGTCTGCGGCGTCCCGCTCATCGACACGTCGAGTCCACGGACCCGAGCGCTCCGGACCGCATACGACCGCCGGTTCGGTTCCGACGGGCAGTCGGGTCGCAGCGGATTCGAGACCGCACTCACGGTGCCCGCGATCCGGAAGGCGCGGCAGGCCATCGGGCGCGTCATCCGTGGGCCCGAGGAAGTCGGGATCCGCGCGCTCGTCGACGCTCGTTACGCCCGCGCGTCGTGGGACAGCGTTCGCGAGTATCTCCCGGAAGCAGAACGCGAGGAGTTCGGCCCGGTCAGTCCGGATCTGCTCGGCTACGGCGTCGAGCAGTTCTGGTCGGCCGCCGATTCGGAGTAACGATCGCTACTGGCCGTGTGCGGCCCGACACTCCTCAGAACAGAAGTGTTTCGAGCTGACATTCCCGCCTTCGACCCAGGTGACGACGCGGTGCGTCGGCGACTGGACAATCTTCTCTCCGCAGTTCACGCACTCGGGGGCGTCGGCTTCGTCGACGTCTTCACCAAGGTCCGAAGTCGGGTCTACCATCTCTCAGATTCGTTGGCGCGCCGGCACACTTGAGACTGTCGAACGAACGTGACATATCGGAGGCAACGCGCTGTCAGCACTCCGATCGGTGTGAGCCTCCAGCAACAGTAGCGGTTTAATATCGTCGGCGACGTTGCTTGGACTGTGGACTGAGATGTCCGACGCTTCACGAAACCCGGGAAACCGTGCTTCGACGGCGAGAGACGAACGCGACGCCGCGGCGGGCGACCGTCGGTTCGAACTCCGGAGCGTGGTCGTTCGGTACGAGCACCAACCCGACCGGTGTACGGTCTATCCGCGCCGGGAGAGTTGCTGTGACCGGATGGAGGCGTGGCTCGTTGCGGACGTCGACGCCTTCGTGTCACTCGACGAGTTGCGATAACGCGTAACGAGCCACTGCTCAACCCGAGCGGGCGTTCGCCTCCGCTCAGATATTGACGTCCTCGATCTCCTCGTTGACGATGAACCGTCCCTGTGGCGTGAGGTCGACTGGCGTCTCCTCGTCGGTGATGAGGTCGTCCTCGTGAAGCGACTCCAACCGGGCGTCGAGTTCGGCGCTGTCGATGTCGAGCAACGAGGCGAGGTCGATCTCTTCGCCCGTCGAATACAGTCCCACGAGGACCTCCAGTTCGTGTTCTTCGACGTCGACGTCGCGAACGTCGCTCTTGATCCAGTGATAGATCAAGCGGAGGTAGCGCCCCAGAATGTTCATCATCCGCCGCGAAGTCATCGAAATCTCGGAGGTGACGGTCTGGCCGTTCTCGACGTGCTGGACAGACAGCACCAGGAGTGTCTCGTTGTCGTTGGTGCTCCGCTCCATCACCTCGAAGAAGATGACCGACGCGAGGTCGATCGAAAACGGCTCCTCCTGGTCGGTTTTGATGTTGCCGCCGGTGAACGTCACCGACTCGTAATCGAGGTGGAGCCCGGTCTTCCGCGTCGGCGTATCCATCACTCGACCGCCGACCTTCGCGGGGTGCGTGACCAGCGCGGTCGAGCCGTTGAGAGTCGCGCGGAAGAGCAACAGCGAGAACTTCTCGATCAGTTCCCGATCGCTGCCGATGACCGTCGTCCGGCGGTAGTCGCCGTCGACGTACCCCACCATCACCGTGTAGTCGAAGAACTCCTCGACTTCTGGGGGCACCTGTCCGACTGCGATGTCGAAGATCGACGCGATCGGAACGGTCGTCCTCGTCTTCGAGGTCGCGAGAACGAGCCGCCGCTCGCTCATCAGCACCCGGCCCTTCACCGGATCGAACGCTGCGTCGCCGCCGGCGACGAAGTTCGCGACGAAGTCGACGATGATCGACTCGTCGTCGCCGGCTTTCGGCCGCGTTTCCGACGCCGAGTTCCCGCTCGACTGCGACTTCGAGCCACCAGTACGCTTCCCCGAGCCGGAACCGGACCGCCCTTCGCCGCCGTTCTGCTTCCGGTAGGCTTCGAGGACCTCCGACCGCTGCTCGGCGGCGTCCTCGTGTTCGGTCGTGCTGTCGGGTCGCCCGTCGCCCTCCTTCTCACCTCGGTCGCCGGATCCAGCGGCCGTCATACGCTGATCAGCCCCCCGGCGAGATACGAGGTCAGGACCGCGCTGCCACAGCCGATCCAGACCAGCACGACGAAGTGCAGGTACGCGTTCGTCTTGTGACCCCCGTCGACCATCCGGATCATCAGCGACGACAACACGCCGTTGAACAGGATGATGAGAGAGAGGAGATACTCGATGAGCGGGATGTCGTAGACGCCGGCGTAGATGAGTTTCCCGAACTCGAGTTGTTCGAGGTTAAGGTTCGTCGAGAACGTGGCGAGAATCTCGACGACCTCCAGGCCGATAAAGAAGGCGAACGCCGACGACGCGGTGATCCCGTAGAGGACACCGATCAGCGTCACCGTGGCCTGTTGACGCTGCCGGCGGAGCTTGATGACTTCGTTCATATTGCTCGAGATGAGTTCGCCGAGTTGCTTCGGCGTCCCACCCATCTGGCGGCCGACCAGATACATCTCGGAGAACTTCTGGATGAGATACGAACTGGTCTCCGCGCTAAAGAAGTACCACGACCGATCGGGGGCGACCCGCATATTGAGGCGGACGTACAGCCGGTTGATCTCCCGGGACAGCGCCCCGAAGTCCTTCTCGCGGAGCGTCTCGAGGACGGATCGGGTCGTGGACTGCTTCGCGCTCTCGGAGGCCCCGAGCGCGCGGATGAAGCCCGGATACTCCTCGTCACGCTCTTTGACCCCGTTCTCGTGGTGTCTGGCCACCAGACCGGGGACGGCGAGCGGCGTCACCGGAATGGCGATCAACAGCGGAATTGGCGTATCGAGCATCACCTGCTGGACCGACTGTCCGATCGGCGTCCAGCCCACCGTGCCGAGGGCCAACACGCAGATGAATGCCATACTCAGCGCCACGGAACCGTAGAGCGCGATGTCGATCTGTCGGTCCTTCTTCGTCCGGTACTCGTCCTGCTGGTACCACAGCGGATCGTACGGCGACATCGTTCGAATCACGAAGTAGAAGCCTAACTGGACGAACACGAACAGCACGATGACGGCCGCGATCGTCATCGTCGCGTTGGTCCCCGTCAGGATCGGGAGGACGATCGCGTTGATAATGGCGAACGTCATCGAGAGAATCATCGAGAGGTAGAGGTCTTTCATCACCTCGAGGTTGCCGAGAGCGCCCTCATAGACGGTGATGTACTTCTGGATCATCGTCTCCTGTTCGCCGAGGAGGAAGTCGTCCAGGCTCTGGCCGGCGTTCAGCGAGTACGCCAGTCGATCGAGGAAGTCACCGAGTTCTTTCGACGGAACGAGACGGGCCCGGCGTCGGAGCGCGTCGTCGAGCGACTGGTTCCACGTGTCGACGAGTTCGGTGATCCGTCGCATCTCCACGGCGAGTTCACCGTACTCCTCCTCGCGCCCGAGTTGTCTGAACACGGCCACTCGGTCGATGTTCGTCGTCGACAACACGGTCAGGTGCGTGATCACGAGATGCAGTTGGTTCTCCAGGCCGCGGCGCTGTTGTTCGACGAGCAGCCGCGGGTACAGCAGCCCTGCGAGTAGCATCAGGAGTCCGAGCAGGAAGATCGGTATCCGGACCAACACCGGCAGCGGGAGCGCGACCGCGCCTACGACGCTGAGGATGAACAGGAACACTGTCGGAAAGAGCACGCTGATCGCGTACTTCCGATTCCTCATCGGCATCCGCTCGTAGGAGTCGAGCACCGACGAGACGAAGTTCCGGACCTGATCCCGCTGTGCGCCGATCCCCACGTTCGATTCCGGGCCCGGTGCCGAGTCGTTGGTCTCGCTCATCGGCTCACCTCTGTTGGCCGTGACTCCTGGCTGTGGGTCATCCTTCGATCCTCGTCATATCGAACGGGAGGCCTTCCGTGCCGTCACGCTGGAAGTCCTGAATGAGCTCGTTGGTCTCGTGGTATCCGACGATGTTCTCCTGAATCGCCCGCCGGATGATCTCCGTTCGGAACTCGATGTCCTCGTAGATCTGTCGGGTGTCGTCGTACCCAAGCAGCGTGGCGATCTTTTCTTCCATAATGAAGGAGTTGTTCCGACCCTGGAAGACGATCTCGTCCTCGACGGGGTCCCAGTAGAACGCCTCCCGGGTGACGACGCCGCCCATCTCCTTGGAGTACCCTTCGATCTCCTGCACCGAGGTCACCCGCCGGAGCGTTTCGTTGCCCCGCTTCACACGGTTCTGGAACAGCGCAATGTCACAGTTCGACATAAACGTCTCCGGGACGTTGATCGGATCGCCGGTGAACCGCTGGATCATCGAGACGATGTCCGACGCGTGGAACGTCAGCATCACCGGGTGGCCCGTCTGGGCCGCCTGGAACGCCATTCGTCCCTCCTCACCACGAACCTCCCCTACGATGATGTAGTCGGGACGCGACCGCAGTGCCGCGGCGACCAGGTCGAACATATCGACCTCCGAATCCGCGCCACGACCCTCACGGGTCAGGAGTTGTTGCCAGGTGTCGTGTGGGGGCAGCACCTCGGCGGTATCCTCCGCGGTGTAGATCTTCGAGTCTCGCGGAATGAACGAGGTGATCGCGTTCAGCGTCGTGGTCTTCCCGGACGCGGTCTCCCCGACGACGAACACCGTCCGCTCGTTCTCCAGGGCGATCCAGAGGTACGCCGCTAACTCCGGCGAGAGCGTCCCCCACTTCGCGATCTGGAACACTGAGAGCGGTACGTCGTCGCCCTGACGGATCGTGAGCGACGACCCCTTCAGCGACACGTCGTCGGAGTAGATGATGTTGATACGCGACCCGTCCGGCAGCGTCGAGTCCACGATCGGGTGCGCGTCCGAAACGGGGTCACCGATCCGTTCGCCCATATTCCGAAGCCAGTTGTCGAACTGGTCGGCGGAGTCGAACTCGACGGTGGTCTCCAAGAGTCCGAACTCGCCGTGGTCGACGTCGACCTGGCGGGGCCCGATGACGTGAATGTCCTCGTTCGCCGGGTCACGCATAATCGGCTCCAACGGGCCGAGGCCGACGATGTCGCGGACGAGTCGGTACTGTACCTTATCGTACGTCTCCTCAGTCACTTCGAGCGGGCCAAGTTCGAGTCGCTGGACCAGTTCGTTCAATCGGCCGTTGTTCGCGCCTTCGAGCGTGACGATCTCCTCGAGCAGCTCCTTGATCCGCTCTTCGTACTCGGTGTCCTCGGCAGGAGCCGGCTTCTCGACCGACCGTTCGAGGAGTTTGTCCTTGACCTGGCCGAAGAGGTCGTGCTCGTCGTCGTCGAGTTCCGGTTCGATGGTGTAGTACTTCGTCGTCTCGCCGAAGTTGCCGTAGACCTGACAGTAGACCGGCCCGCCCAGGTGGTAGATGATGTTCGGCCGTCGCGATTCGTAGCCGTCCGGTTCGTCGACGAGCATCGGGAACTCGCCGGTAATCTGTCGAAAGCGTTTGAGATGATCGCGGAGGTGTCCCCACTTCTGGGCGTGGCGTTTCAGTTCGTTGTCGATGCTCGCAGAGCCGTGCTCGGTCGCCATCAGGCGACACTCCTGGACTCGATGACGATTCCGATGCCCGACCGGACCGAAAAGCCGATGCGGTCACCTACCTGCTGGCCCATCCCGGCGAAGCGCTTCACGAAGACGTTCCGGCGGACGTCGTTGCCGACCTCGACCATCTCGAGTTGCAAATAAACGTCGGCGATCGATCTGAACGGGCCGATCGCTTCGTCGTCGACCGTCGAGGGGTCGACGGTCAGTACGATTGTCTTCCCCTTCGTGGTGAGTTCGCGGAAGAACGAGATGATCTCCAATGCGGCCTGTCGCTCCTCGTTCTGCCTGACGAGCGCCTCGAACTTGGGATCGTTCCGGAGAATGGCGTCGAACGTATCGACGATGATGACGTCGCCCTCCCACATCGTCTCGGCCTCCATCATCCGCCGGAGGAGTTGCTTCCGCTCGTCGTCCTCGTCGCTGCCGGTCAGCGCTCCTGAGGCGTCGATCTCCGCTGGAATGAAGAGGATCTGCTCGTCGAGCATCGGTTTGACCACGTCGTAAGTCAGCGAGTGCATCTGATCCAGGAATCCGCGGACGCCGAGTTCCGTCGAAATAAGCGTAGTCACGACGCCTTCCTGCGTCATTCCGTAGGTGAAGCGCTGTGAGAGGACGCTCTTGCCGGCCCCGTAATCGCCCTCGATGAGGACGATCGATCCTTTGGGGATGCCCCCGCCGAGTTCTTTTTCGAGACGATCGTGATTTTTCAGGCCGAGCGAGTATTGATTCGTTCCCATAGATCAGACATTGAATCGGAAGCTCTCTTCGTCGCCGTCGACGGTCAGGGTGACCCGGTGGTCGCCGCTGCCGAGGTTCGAGTCGCCGATATCGACCCGCACGACGTCGTGGGGCGCCCAGGAGTTCGGGTCGCTACCGTCGACGGTCGTGACTGTGACGTTCGTCCGGTACTGTGCGTCCACGATGACGTCGAACGTCTCCGCCGTCGCCGGGATCGATCGCCTCCCCGTGTTCTTGACGTACAACGTGATGTTTGCGCCGTCGTAGACGTTCCCGTCGGCACTGCTGATGACTTCGATATCGGTCCTGATGTTCTCCGCCACATCCGCACCCTGGTCGTCGAGCGCGCCGCTGATGCCGGTCACCGTGTCGATCAGGACCCCGGAAACGCCTGCGGCGACGACGATGCTCGCGATGAACAGGATCAGACTCGGGACGGAGACGTCGGCCATCTAACTCACCACCTCCACCGTCGAGTTACTGGCGGCGATGCCGTTCTCTGCGACGAGCTTGACGTCCTCAGGCGGAGAGGTGTTGGTGACGTTCAACGTCAGCGTCTGGCCCGCCGCCCAGACATCGGTCTGAAAGTCGCCGTCGACCGACGTGGTGTCCGGGAAGACGTGGGAGTTGTTGACCAGGAGGCTCGTCCCCTCGACCGAGAGGGTCGTCGTGCCGGTATTGTTGACTTCGATCGAGAGGTTGCTACTCGACTCATCGTAGAGCACGCTCGTCACGTCGATGGCGGTGTTTCGGCGGTCGAGCAGCTCTTCGGACTCCCCGTCGCGGGCCTCGCTGATCTGCTCTACGTTCCCCGCCGCAGCCGTGTAGAACGTTCCCGAGGCGATCAGGATCCCCAGGAAAATAATAGCGGTCGAACCGCTAACGCCGAATCCCACGTGCACCACCTCCGAGCGCTGACAACTCTTCGAGGAGCCGTGCCTCGCTGACGTCGCCAGCGAGCCGACTGATGTACGTCAGGCTCTCTCTGTGGTGTTCGGCTCGCAGATCCTGCGGCCGTTCGGTCTCGCCGGCGGTAGCGGCGTTGCGGACGTGCTCACACATCGTTCGCTCGACGTTGCGGGTGATCCACCCGAGCGAGCGGTACTGGCGCAGGGCGCGAGCCGCGCCGATCGCACCGCCGACGTCGACGAGGAACCGCGTCCACTCCAGGGCGACCGACTCTGCCGTGTACCGCGCCGGCAGTTCCGCCAGATACGCGTCGGTGTCGGCAGGCGCGTCGTGTTGCGTCGTGGGTTCGGGTTCAGCCGTAGAGCCACCAGCGTCTGCTTCGGAGTGGGCGTGAGAGGACTCGGACGCGTCGGCGGTGCCATTCGTGGCTTCCGTTCCGGTCTCCTCGACCGCGTCCTCGAGGTCGTCCTCGAACAGGGAGTCGTCGGCGTCCATCTCTCCGGTGACGTCCATCCCGTCGAGTGTGTCGGTCTCCTCCTCGGCCGTCAGTTCACCGTCCTCCGTATCGTCCGCTTCGTCGCCGTCGTCTTCGAGGCCGTCGCCGACGTGATCCTGCATCTCGTCGAACTCCGCTTCCTCGGCCGCCGCTTCGGCCTCCTCCATCTCGTCCCAGCCCTCGTTCTCCTCGTAGTCGGACTTCAGTTCGTCGAAACTGGCCCCGCCGCCGGTGCCGTTGGTCTCCGCCTCGCCGTCGTCCTCGTCGAGCGCTTCGGCGGAGTCTATCCGCTCTTCGTCGGCGAGTTCGTCCTCCGCAGCGAGTTCGGCCTCGTCCGCTGCGGCGTCGAGGTCGCCGAAGTCCTCGTCGAAGAACGATTCGGCGTCCGCGCTGGCGACATCCGAGTCGAGGCTCTCTTCGGTCTCTTCTTCCATCTCGAAGAGACCGAACGCGCCGTCGCCCTCCAGCCCGCCCATCTCCCGCGCGTCGTCGACGAAGGGGTTGATGCCGCGCGTCACCATCTCGTAGATGTCGAGCAGTTTCCGGACGGTCTCGTCGAGTTCCTCGACGGTCTCACCGATCTGCTTGTTCTCCTCGCGGACGGTGTTCATCTCCGAGGTGGTCGAGCCGTTCCAGAAGCCCAACGTGCTGCAAGCCATCGACGACGTCGTCGGCGTCGAAGCATGAACCTCGACATCCAGTCGCTTCGGACGTTCAGCGACCTCGCCCACTCGGGAGCCGAAGAGGCGGCCGGATCGCTCACGACACTCACCGGGTTCGACGCGCGCGTCGCCGTCACCAAGATCGAAATGGCGACTCGATCCGACGTGGAACGGGAGTTCCGCGAGGGCGACCTCGTCACGGTTCACATCGGGTTTTCTGGGGCGATCGCCGGACACACGATCCTCGCGTTCGACCGCGAGCGTGCCGTCGAACTCGTGGACGCGCTCGTTCCCGGTGCCTCAGAGAACCCCGAGAGCGAACTGGCGACGAGCGGGCTGAAGGAACTGGGCAACATAATGCTCGGGGGGTTCATCGACGGCTGGGCGGACTTCCTCGGTGAAGGGATCGACATCACGACTCCGACGTACGTGGAGCTCGACGCCGATCGATCACTGGAGGACGTCGTCACGCACGAGGGGAGCAGCCGGGTCGACGCCGACAGTGCGGACCTCAGAACCCAACTCGACGCCGGGCACGTGTTGTCGTTCCGGAACCAGCTCGAGACCATCAGTCAAGAGGCGGGTTTCTACATCTATATGCTTCCCACCCACGACTCCGTCGAGACCATCGTGGACGCCGCCGGCAAAAGTGACGAGACGATCCCCGTCGAGACGTTCACCTCGTTCTCCGAGATGATCACCGAGGGCGCAGGTCAGGCCTCCCAGGACCTGACGGCGATGACCGGGATCGACACCACCGTCGACGTGAGCCGACTGAGTTTCGTCCCCGTCGAGGGCGTTCCGATGGAGTTGACCGACGAGGCGAGACGGGGCGTCGTCCTCGAATTCAGCGGGACCCCGTCGGGCTACATCGCGATCCTGTTCGACCACGACTCGGCCGAAAGCGTCGCAGACGCACTGATGCCCGGAATGGACTCCGACCCTGCGATGCGGCAGAGTGCCATCCAGGAGATCGGTAACATCGTCACCTCTGGCTTCCTCGACGGGTGGGCGAACGCGCTTGAGACGACAATCGAAATCTCGCCCCCGACCCACGTAGACGACATCGCCTCCGCCATCGTCGATCCGCTCGTGACCGAACTGGCGCGAACGCAGGACTACGCGTTCCTCATCGATTCGGCAATCGTTACGCCCGACGAGACGTTCACGTGCGACATCTACGCGCTGCCGGACGAACGCGAACTGCGTGCAGCGTTTGATCAACTCGCGCCCGAACAGCAGGCAAACTAAGATCCGCGTGTCTCGCCTCACTCCACTGCGCGCGCGATCATCTGAGCTGCCGCGTGCGCAACGCGCTCTCCGAGAAAGCCAATGAAGGTATACACCTCTGACCAATCGAGCGAGCGATCGACGTCCGAACGCGTCAAAGTCGGCGTCGCCGACTACGCTGTCACGGAGTCGGGCGCCGAACTCGTGACCAGTGGGCTCGGTTCCTGCGTCGGCATCGCGCTCGTCGACCCGGTCGCCGGCGTCGCGGGACTGGCTCACGCGATGTTGCCCGCGGCGAGCGACGGCCGGAGCCAGACCGATGGCGGTGGCCCCGGCCCGTCGGTGAACGAGGCGAAGTACGTGGATACCGCCGTCGGCGGGCTCTTACGCGAGATGGTAGCGGCCGGTGCGGACCGATCTCGCATCGAGGCGCGGATCGCCGGTGGGAGCGCGATGTTCGAGTTCAACGCGGGTGACGGCGCTGTCGGCCAGCGGAACGTCACGGCCACAAAAGCGGTCCTCGCGGAACACGGCATTCCGATCATCGCCACCGACGTTGGTGGCGATCACGGCCGGTCGCTCTCGTTCGACGTCTCCAGTGGCACCCTCTCGGTGCGGCGGGCACACGGCGACACGCGCGACCTGTAGACCCGTTCTCTCGATTGATAACTCAAGGGGCACGTTTATGCCCGGGCTCTCGGTTGGTGCTGGTAAGACCGAGCGGCGGGCGTACGCCGCGAGTACCCCAGGCCAATGACCATCGATCCCGACGACTACGATCTCCGAGAACTCAGGCGCATTGCCGACCAACGACGGAAGGAACAGAACGAAGACGGAGCCACGCGAGAGGGAGACGACTCCTGCCCGAGGCCGAGTGGACGACGCCGGCGCGGCCGGCGCAACGGCCGCAACACCGACCGTCGTGACAGCGATGGACACCGGCGAGACGGCCGTCACCGAAACGGTCGGGCGGATGACGAAGAGGAGGGGCGACGGCACGTGGGTTCCAGCGGTCGCCGGTACGACGGGCAGGCGGACGACGACCGTCGGAACGGGAGCGACGACGAGATATCTGTCCGTCCGCGTGAAGACGTCTCACCGCCGCGTCGCGGCCGATCCGCTCACGCCGATGCTCACGCCGACGTCGTGCGGGCAGACCGGATCGCGAGCGATCTTGGCTTGGGCGGCGTCGAGAGCCACTCGTGGGGACGAGGTGAGAGTCGCCGTCGTCCCGACCCGGGATACGCCGACGGTCGTCCGCGCTCTCTGAACGGGGGCTACGACACTGCCGACGACGTCGGGCGCTTCCAGTTCGACACGGAGGTCCGCGAGCGCCCCCGCGGACGGGCCGGCGAGGCGCTCCGACAGAACCAGTTGGAGCAGTTGTTGGTCCGAGAGACGGCCTCGGTCGGCAGCCTAGACAAACCCTACCTCTCGTCGCTTCCCGACGCGTACGCGGCTGAACGGATCGTCTTCGATTGGCTGGAGTTCCTCGCTCTCAAGGGCGGCTACAAACGGACGATGGATGCGATCCGGTATTATCACACTGTCGACTGGCTGACCGAGGACGTCGAGACCGAACTCCAAGACTACCTGGTCGGCTTCTCCGGGGAGGTCACAAATACCTCGGAGTTCGACGTCGATGACCACCACCTGAGTCTGGTCTACATCGCTCGTCTGGCGTCGATGGAGTGACGCCTCCCTGATCTGTCAATATCCATACCAACAGGATTTTTTATTCGTTTGGTGTCGGTTCTCGTATGGCAGACGAGGAGGCAGACGAGACAGATGAGCAGGCAGGCGATGAGGCAGACGAAGCCGTCGATTCGGGACCGACCCCCGTCGGCGTCAAACTCGGGAGCACGCGAACCGTTCTCCAGTACGTTCGGGATGGTGAACTCAACACTGTCCGGACGTTGACGTGTCTGGCGACGTTCGAGGATGCGCTCACCGGCGAGGAGAAGGTCCTCTTCGGCGAACAGGCTGCCCGGGAGTATCCCGATACGGTGGAGTATATGCTGCGCTCGGGGCTTCCCGAAGACGACGATAGCGCCACACTCGCCTCGAAGTTCTTCAACGAGGTCGTTGCGAGCGAACATCTCGATGCCAACAGCGCGGTCGTCTACGCGATTCCGACCATCGACAACGAACCCGGCCTAGCGAACCTCAACCGCGTGATCGAGGAGAGTCCCGTGGGCAACGCGCTGGTTCGGAGCTTCCCGGAGTCACTCTGTGGAGCGATCCCGGCGTTCGGCGACGACCTCGAAGCCATTGACGAGGTGTTCGCTGCGATCAATATGGGCTCGACCAACCTCGAAGCCTCCGCATACCGTCACGGCGAACAACTCTCGCCGTTCGTCTCGGGTGCGGTCACCGGCAACGAGGTCGACCGTCGGATCGCTAATGCGGTCGAAGAGGAGACGCAGGGCCGCGTCAACGTCGATCTGACGACCGCTCGTGAGTACAAAGAGGAGCACGCCGACTTCGACGACTTCCAGCCGTTCACCGACGTCATCCAGCAACCCGGCGGCGGCGCTCACGAGTTCACGATCGAGCGCTCGGTGATGGAACCCCTCTCAGACTACGTCGACGACGCCGTCGACGAGGTCGCCAACAACTTCCTCGCACAGTTGGCGAACGATCATATGAAGCCCTACCAACTCGCGCTCTCGAAGCCCATCGTCCCCACCGGGGGTATGGCCTGCATCCCCGGTATCGTCGACGTCTTCGAGGATCGACTCTCTGATGAACTCGACCGGGAGATAGACTGTATCGCCGCAGAGCGGCCGGACCTCGCTCCTGCAGAAGGCGCGCGTCGGATCGCCGAACGACTCACGGCGTGACGCGCCGAGCCGGCTCGGTTCCCGCTCGATGAGAGCCACCCGAACGCCATAGTCACTCCACTACCTCGGTTCAGATATGTACGAACGCATCCTCGTTCCCACAGACGGTAGCGATTGCGCAGACAACGCAGTCGATCACGCGATCGACATTGCGGCCCAGTACGACGCCGAACTGTGTGTGCTCTCGGTCGTTGACACCCGCGATATGAGCCACAGCGCCCCCGCGATCAGTCCACAGCAGGTCGAACAGACGCTGCGAGAACGCGCGGAATCGGTTGTCGAAGCGGTGGCCGAGCGCGCGACTGACGCGGGCCTCGAAGCCGTCACGGCGGTCGAACCCGGCGTCCCCGACGACGTCGTGGTCGAGTACGCTATCGACCACGACTGTGACCTCGTCGTGATGGGAACGCACGGTCGCACCGGTCTGGAACGGTACCTCCTCGGCAGCGTGACCGAGCGGACGGTCCGGCGGTCGAGCGTCCCCGTACTGACGGTCCGTGGGACCGACGACTGAGCGCGCCCCGGTGAGTTATTTTTCGAGACCCACCCTCGAAGAGTCGGCACCAAGATTCGACTGTGGCGGTGAGGACGATATATATAGGCTTCAGCGCCAACAGTGCTGTATGGAACTGCGCCGCCTCCTTCGCGGACGTGTCGAGTGGTCGCGGCTGGAGGCCGTCGTTCGCGAGATCCGCGATCGGTACGACCGAGAGGCGGCACACGTGCGGTTTCTCGACGCGGACAACTGGCTGTCGACGCCGATGGTGATCGACGATCGGTGGTTCGTGAAAGTGATCTCTCGGCAGAACTCCGTGGTCCACGCGGTCTTTACCACGGGACGGAACCTCGGGGCGTTCTCCTCAGGTACTGAGGGTTTCTTCGAGCATTTCGCTGATCCCGTCGAGATGGCCGAGCACGAACTCGAGGCGACAGAGCGGATGCAGGAGATCGGGCTCAACGCCCCCGAACCCATCGAGGCGTTCGAGGTCGACGGACTCGGCGTGCTGGTGCTCGAATATCTCTCGGCGTTCCGGACGCTTGACGAACTCGACGAAGCGGCCGAAGCGGACCTGGCCCCCGCGCTGTTCGAGGCGCTTGCGAGGATGCACGACAACGACCTGCTCCACGGTGATCTCCGCGCGGAAAACGTCCTCATTTGCGACGGCGAGATCTATTTCATCGACGCGACGAACGTTCGCGAGGACGGCTCGCAGGACGCGAAATCCTACGACATCGCCTGTGCGCTCGGCGCGCTTGAACCGCTGATCGGTGGGAAACGGACCGTCGAAGCCGCCACAACAGCCTTTCGGCCGGACGAACTGCTGGCCGCTGCACGCTTTCTTGACTTCGTCAATATCCGTCCGGACCACGACTTCGATGCGGCCGTGATCCAGGGCGAGATCGAAAAGCGAGCGTCGTCGCCGTAACTGATCAGTCGGTCCAAACGAAGGCGAAGGCGAGAGCGGAGCGTACAGTCACTCCCCCTCCGGGGTGAGGGAGCGCTGAACGCGGTGGGCCGCAGCGGACCCCGAACACTGCGGCAGTGTGTGGCGGGTGTGTGCCGACTTCGACGAGAAAAGCGTCGGTCGTCGGCAACAGATGATAATGCGGGATCATCAATAAACCCTCCGGGATAGGTCGTCGGTGAAACGGCTATGGGTCAGTCTCGACAGACTGCCTGAGTTCCCGTTGGAGGTTCCCTAGCTCCGTATCGAGGTTGCGTTTGAAGAATCCCTCGACGCCAGGAACGCGGCCGTCGACGACGAACTCGTTCACTAGTCGCGCCCCCATCGCGGTCGGTTCGATCGTATGTTCGCCGGTTACACGCAGCACCGACGACTTCCCGACGAACTTGACGTGTTTCGGTGGGTCGCGGGTCACGTCCTCGGTCTCGACACGCGCGGTCGAACTAATGAGCGGGATCGGCAGTTTCACGTGCCACGTCGCCGATCCGGTCGACTCGTCGACTTCGTATCGCTCGACGACGCTGATGGCCTCAGCCCGCTTGCCAGGATCGGCGATGAAATCCCACACGGCTTCTGGTGAGGCTTCGAACTCGAAAACCCGCCGAACGCGAACCGTCATACTGTTGGGTGGGAGCCAGAGAGCAAAAAGCCCCTGAATCCACGTGACACCACGGGAGCAATTCGGTTCACGCAGCGGGCTCAGCTCTGTGTGACGCGCCAGGTGGTCGACCGGGCTCGGCCCCACTTCTCGATGTCGACGTCCTCGGATTTCTCGGCCAACCGCGGTAGTCGGACGCCCACTTGCTTGGCAGAGAGTCCGATCGCGTCGGCGATGTTCTTCGCCCGGAAGTATCGCTCACCGGCGGCGACGCTCTCGCGGAGGTAGGTGACGATCTGTCGCTCCTCCTCGGTGAACTCACTCATCGTATGTTATCTACGGACGGTCCGTTCTTAAGCCTCTCGTCCATTTCGGCGCGCCCTCATCCGAAGAGGTGCGTCGCCGACACCGACAGAGACGCTGCAACAGTAGCAACCAGAAAGCCGACCGCAGCGATGAGTTGGTCGCCGGTCAGTCCAGCGACGAACATCCCGACGACCCCCAGGAGTGCGATGATCGCAAAGAGAACAGTCAGGCCGAAGCCCTTGTCCGAAGCGGCGGAAGCGGTCTCCATACCGAAGCGTCGCTCGGTCCCGACTTAGTTCATACGACTTGGGGGTCACGTCATCAGGATATTTACCTCTCGACCGATTCCTGCGGGACGATGCCGACGCTATCGCTCTTCGGTCGGATCCGATCGCTGGTCGTCGTTCTCCTCCTCGGCGGACTCATCGTCGGGGGCGCATTCGCCGTGGGCGTCATCGGCGCGCCCAGCGTGGCCGGCGTCGAGAACCGATTCGGTCCGGTGAACGAGACGACGACGGTCGTCGAGACGAACCTCACCGTCTCGAACCCGAACCCCATCGGGGTCTCTCTGGGCGGTGTGACCGTCGGATACGACGTGTCGTTCAACGAGGTCACACTCGCCAGCGGTGTCGAAGACGGTGTCTCGGTCGGGACCGGGAACTCCACGCTGACGTTCCGGACGACCGCGCGCAACGAGCGAATCCCTCCGTGGTGGGTCTCACACGTCAGGAACGACGAGCGAACGACCGTGACCGTCGATGCGTCCGTCCGCTCGTCTACGCTCGGCCGGACGGCTGACCCGCCGAACGTGACGAGGGAAATCGAGACGGACCTGCTCTCGCAGTTCAACTCCACTGAGACCCGCTCGATCGACGCGAATCAGCCCCTCGTCTCGGATCCCGTGCTCTACGTCAACGAGACGACCGCACAGTGGGGAACCGTCAGCACCCAGCGGACGCCGATGAACCTCACCTTCGTCGTGTACAACCCGAAGCCGTACCCGATTGCCATCTCACAACTGGAATACGACGTCACGATGAACGAAATCGAAGTCGGTAACGGCACGACCGAGTCCGAGTACGTGATCCCGCCGAAATCGACGGAGACCGTCGAGGCGACCGTTACGATCCGGAACGATCGCATCGACGAGTGGTGGGTCACCCACCTGGAACGCAACCAGGTGACTGACTTGCGGATCGCGTTCGCTGCCCGACTCGAACTCAGCGACAGGAGCGTCCGAGTCCCACTGGACTCGCTCACCTACACTCGGAGAATCGAGACGGACATCTTCGGCACGAAGCCGAGCGATGGAAACGCCACAGGATCGTCGGGGACTTCGACGCCGACCGCCGAACCGGAGACGGAGCAACAGACTGATGAGGAGACCACTGAGACGGACGCGTCGACTACCGCGCCGACACCGACCGCGACGCCCGGTTCGACGGCGACCGATACGTCGGGGGCGGATGGCACGGCGACGACAGACGGCGGGACGGCGACTGACAGCGGGACCGGGACGACGACCGACGGTGGTCTGATCGAACTCTGATCCCGGTCTATCCGATCGTGACGTGTTCGGACTCCTCGTTCAGCGCGAGATTTGCCGCGATCTCGGCGTTCCGCATCGCGTACTGGGCGGTCTGCTGGAGGCTCACGAGGACTTCGCGCACCTGGAGCAGTTCGTCGTTATCCATCTCCGGGAGGTCGCCGAGGATCTCCTGTTCGCGGTCGCGAAGTTGTCGGAAGAGCGTCCGGCACTCGACAGTCTTGTCGTAGTCGCGCTCGACGACCGCCTGGACCGCCGTCCGGGTGAGTTCGTCGACCTGATCGGTGAACTCGCGGATCCGGCGCATCGTCTTCGAGTCCACGTCCAGGGTGTGACCGTCGGCGTCCATCACGATGTTGGCGATGTCTTCGGCGTTGTCGGCGGTGAGTTCGAGATTTTTCGCCACCGAGCGATACCCGATGAGCGGGAAGCCCTCCTCTAAACCGATCGCCCGAGCAAGATTGGGGTTCTGATAGGCCGTGAAGATCAACCGCAGCAGGAGGACGAAGATCTTGTTCGCCTGCCGCTCGCGGTTCAGTGCGCGTTGCGCGAGATCGGTATTACCGTGTGCGAGTGCCTTGACCGCCTCGCCGCGCATCGTGCTTCCGGTGTTCTCGAGTCGTTCGAGCAGATTGTCGAGGCTGAAGTCCTCGGGATCGACCGAGCAGCGGATGGCGATCCGGTCGGGCGTCTCTTCGATGACGCCCAGTCCCATCAGTTGCGTCTCCGCCTTGTAGACGGCGTTGATGTGCTCGGAGTCGAGTGCGCCGTCGCTTTTGTCGATGTGGATCACCCGTCGCCCCAGGACGTACTGGGCGACGATGGCCCGTTCGAGGGAGTCGGCGTCGAGACTGTCCGCCCGGATTGTCGCTGAGGCGTCCTCCTGACTGGCCGACTCCGGCAGGACGGTCAATGTACCCTTTCCACCCATTCGCAGGGACACCTCGTCGCCCTTGTTGACATTGTGCTCTTTCGCCCATTCGGCTGGAAGCGTCATCGCTAGCGTCGAGGGGCCCAACCGTTGGACCTTGCGTGTCTCCATATGCCATCCCTGGCTTCCCGTGACCTTAATGGTCACCATATGTTACTTATATCTATACGAATCTTAACAGGGGTATTAAATCGTCGTGGAAGACCGTCGATTGATACCGATGGGCTTCCGGTTCCAAGCAGTCACGCGATCCGCATCATTCGCCGCTCGATTCGACCGATCCGAACCTTCGTCCACCCGCTGAGTTTCGCGTCGAGGTCGGGATCGTCGGTGTCGACGCGGAGTGCGCCCACGGTGTCGAGTTTCGCCCGCGACGCCACGATTTCGAGATCACACCGTCGGATGACCGCCGGCGAGAGTTGCGGATTCCCGCGCCCGAAGACGAAGCCCTGACCGCCGATCGGCGAGACGACGACGACGTTCTCGCCTGCCGGGCCGAGTGCGTCCAGAATCTCCGATTCAGTCGCATCCAGCGCGAGTACCTCGCCGTCGCGCCAGACGTCCACACCGAGCGGCGACCCGTCGAACCCGAGTTCGTCTTTGATCGCCCCGACGGTGCTGCCCGGTCCGAGGACGAACGTCTTCTCGCTCGCGCGGATGTCATCGGCGACGCCCGACGCCAGCGCCTCGACGTTGCCACCCCCGAGTTGCTTGGAGGATTGGAGTTCCTCCGAGACGGGCACCAGCGGGACCGCCCGCAGTTCCGGGTGGACCTCTCCCTCCCGATACTCGTCCTCGTCGATGTCCATCACCTCGCGGCGCTCGGTCCGCTCGAACGACCGCACGACGCGCGCGGCGTCCTCCGGCGAAACGGCGAACACCGACGAGTAGACTTTCACGCCCGCCGGCACGCCCAGCATCGGCGTCTCGCTGCCCTCTACGGCGTCTGCGACGTCTGCGGCGGTCCCGTCGCCGCCGACGAACAGCACGAGGTCGACGCTGGCGTCCAGAAACGCGTCCACCGCCCGCGCGGTGTCGCCGGCGGTCGTCTCTTCACCCGCCGGTGTGCCCACCACGTCTGCTTCCACCCCGACCTCGCGCGCGATATCGCCGCCCATCTCGCCGCTCCAGGTGAGCAGTTCCATCGCGTCGGTGCCGTGTTCTGTGAGCGCCTCGAGGGCCCGTCTCGCCCGGTCGGGAGCACGCGGCTCTGCACCCCGCCGGCGCGCCTCCTCAACCTTCCCGTCGGTGCCTTTGAGCCCGACGCGACCGCCCATTCCGGCGATCGGATTGACCACGAAACCGATTCGCATACTCGGTGGGAGTACCGGGGCGTAGAAAAGTTCCCGGTCGGGGTCTCCAACGTTTTCGCGGATGCGGTCGGCCTCTGATGACCTCCGCGCGGTCGGCCTCCGACTTCCGATCGCACGCAGTCGAGCGATCGAATGAGCGAAGGCTCGCGAACGCCCCGATAGTATGAACGTTTAAGAACGCTGCCGGGGAATCTCGGAGTATGCTCCCGCTCGCACTCGCCGGCGAACCGTTCCCGATTGCGGAGACCGGGGCGGTCGTGTTGCTCCTGAGCCTCGCGATGGTCGTCGTCTGGATCCGGCTGCTGGGCCGTTGAGTCGACTTTCCTCCGATTACTCCTCGTTTTCGACTAATTCGACCTGCTCTCGCAGCCACGCCGCGGCTTCTTCGGCGACGGCCTCCTCGGTCGCGGTGAGTTTGATCCGCACCGACTCACCCGGATAGCTCCCCACGGTGATGTCGAACCGCCGCCGGAGTTCGCTCAGGCGGTCGATCAGTTCGCTCTCCGGTTCGGCGACGTCCACGACTGTCGAGTGCGTGCGTTCGCCCGAGAACTCCCCGGCCACTCGCTCGAACATCGTCTTCATCTCGCCGGGCACGCCGGGGAGCACGTAGATCCCCTCGACAACCGCACCGGGTGCCACGCCGGCCTCGTTGGGGAGCATCCGGGCCCGCGCGGGGAGGTCGGTGGTACCATCGACCAACGACGCTGCTGCGTAGCCGCTTTCTTCTGTGAGCCATCGCTGGGCTTCTTCGTGCGGTTCGACGTCCCGGCCGACGGCGGCGGCGACCCCTTCCATCGTCACGTCGTCGTGCGTCGGGCCAAGTCCACCAGTCACGATGACCGCGTCGTACTCGGCGCGGTACTCGTTGATCACACGGGCGATGTCTGCCACCACGTCGGGGACGGTCGTGATCCGCCTGACGCTGACGCCGCGGTCGTTCACCTGCTCGGCCAACCACGAGGCGTTTGTGTTCACTGTGTCACCCGCCAGGATCTCGTCCCCGACGGTGACGATTGCGACTTCCATACCCTGCCTACCGCCGAAACGGACAAAAACGCCTCGGCACTATGCCGGAGAAGTCGAGCCGCCGGCCTGCCCCGTCAGCCCATTCCCGGTGGCGGGCCGTCGTCGTCGTCGACTTCGGTCTCGACGTCGATTCCCATCTCCGTCCGTTCCTCTCTGAGTTCCTCGATCTGTCGGCGGTAATAAAAGAGGCCACCGAGTCCGACGAAAACGACGAGTGCGGCGACGCCGCCGAAGACGTAGAGATCACGCTGGAGGTAGAACTGCACCGAGACCGTATCGACGGTTACGGGCTCGTCCCAGACGATGTGCAGACGGTTCTGGTCGTCGACCGAAGTGGTGAACCCTCCGGGCCTGACCTGCCCGAAGACCGGGAAGTCGATGCGGCGGTTCTCGGGCAACACGACCTCGTAGGTCCCGTCGACGTACGTCGGCAGCGTGAACCGCTTCGGCGTGCTCTCGCTCGTGAACGCCAGCGACCCGCCGCGCGGCGGCGCGTCACCGGGCAGAGAGACAATCGTCTTGTCGCGCGTGGTCCGGATCTCGCCGCCGCGGTCGCGGATCTCGCTTCCGGGGATAATCGTCCCGTTGGGATACCGGTATCTGACTGCCTGCACCGACAAGGGATTCGTCCCGCCGAACCCATCGCGGCGGAACAGTTCGATCGTCGATTTGTTGGTCTCCATCACCGTGCGGAACTCGGTGTTCGACTGAACGGTGAGGTGGACCGTCTCGTTGTCCGCCCACTGATACTGGGCGGCGGGGTCGCTATCGATCTGATCCTCGGAGACGGGTCCGGTGCCGATACCGAGGCAGCCGCTGGTGACGGCCAAGAGGGCGAGACATACGGTCGCGAGCAGGAGTCGCCGGTTCATAGGTGTGTGTCGCGCTCAGGTCAGAACGCACTTCAGTTCCGAACGGAGGTGCGAACCGATGCTGGCGAGCAGCCCCGGCGGGTCGGTGTCCTCCGGACAGATAATGCTCTGTTCGAGTAGTCCTAGGCGCTTGACTGTAACGATGTCGGCCGCGTGGCCTGCACGGTTGACCGTCGCACGGACTTCCCCACGCGTCGCACTGTTGACGTTGACACGCCCGCTGCCATCCTCGCGGGTCCACTCGTAGAGACGGTCGCGCTCCGCGTCCGCGAGTCGCGCGGGCTCGCCGTAGACGAATCGGAGCGGGAGATGCTGGACGGCGCCGAAGCGATCGCGGATCTGCGTTGCGGTCCCGGTGCCGAGGCCGAGTTCATCAGTCGGGATTCGAACCGTCGCCCCGTCGCCGACGTCGAGCGTCCACCCCTCGTCGTCCCACGATTCGAGCGTCCCGACGTACGTCTCGCCGGTCTCGAACTCGGGGGTGACCTCGCTCCACGACTCCGCGAGGACGTTGGCGGCGGCCGTCGCGTCTTCGCCCTCGAGGTCCACCGCGATGAAGTCGTCGTCGCGGACGCGTACCGACCACTCGACGGCGAGTTCGCCGATGTCGTTGTCGAGCAGCGACCCGAAGCTATCGAGCGCCCGGGTCCGGGCGTCCCCGCTCACGTAACACTTGGTTGCGAGAACGACCATCAGTCGTCCCGACCTACGTCGACGTTGAGTTCGTCGCGAAGTTCCTCGATACGACGCTCCATCGCACCGACCATATCGTCGTTCTCCATCGGTTCCAGCGGCGCGCCGGTCTCGGGGCACTGGAAGCCTTGCTCCATCGCCTCCGAAAACTCGAAGCGGATCCCCGCGGGTTCCGAGAGATAGAACTCGTGGGTCCGCTCGTACGCTAAGCGCTCTTCGAGCGCGTCTAGCAGTCGCTCCATCTCCTCGCGGAGGTTCTCGGGAATATTCTCATAATGGAACGTCCAGAGGTAGGTGAGCCACCCGGAGTCCTCGTCGCGTACTCGACGGTACTCCGCCAGATCGTTCTCGTAGAGAATGAAGAGCGCCCGCCGGACGTCGTTGAGTTCGAGACCCAGTTCCTCTGCGAGCTCCTCGTCAGTCACCTCACCATCGGGGGGTGCCGCGGCCACCGGCATCCCCGTCGGTCCGACTAGCTCGTGGAGGTACTTTTGGATGACAGGGTCGTTCAGCAGCTCCTCAAAAGCCATTACGAATAGTTCCGCCACTCAGTCGTTTTAAAGTTGCGGATGGCTCGAGTTGGTGTCGCCGCCCCCCGCTATTTGGATGACTCGCTCGCGTCACCCTCGCCTCCCCTCCCACTGGGATGCTCACCGGCGCTAACCTTGTCGGGGTCGACGACCTGCTTTCCGCAGTCCTGCGGGAGCACCCGTCTGTCTGCATCGGTCCACTCTTGTGTCAGTTCCTGACCCTCGAACAGCCGATCGAGGAAGACTGCGAGCCCTGCTACCTCCGAGTGGGGCTGGTTCGTGACACCGACGTTCCAGTCGGCCGCCTCGTACACCTCGAACGGCACCTTCTCGCCGCCGACAACGACGAGCAGCGGCTGATCCCGGTGGGCCGCCCGGACGGCGGCCTCTACGTCCTGAATACGCTCGCCGTACATCGTCAGATGGACGACGGTGCCTTGCCACCCGCTGATCGTACCGTCCAACTCCGTGGTCCGTTCGACGGTGAACGGGCCACCGAATCGCCCGGTGATGTCTTCGACGGTCTCCTCGGACTGGCTGGCGTTGTCGGGGAAGATCACCCGATCAGCGCCGAGCGCTCGGGCGGTGAGCCCGACGTGGGTCGTCATCCGGTCGTCCCGTCCGGGCCGGTGGCCGTACCGGAGGACGGCCACCTCAGATTCGTCTTGCATACTCGGGTCGAGACGGTACGGGCGCTAAGGACCTTCGGATGCCGCGCCTTCCGTGTCGAGCGCTGGACCCCTAGGATATGTTCAAATGCCCCTTTGAGCCTTCACGAAGCATTTTATCACCCTGGATAGTCTTCGAGTATGGTACGACGCACGCTCGGCATCGTCGTCGTCGCATTGGTCCTCCTGGCCGGCTGTTCGGGTTCGCTCTCCAGTTCCGCTGCGGAGACGCCTCAAGCACAGTCGTCGTCAGCCAGCACGATCGAAGTCTCCGGCTCCGGAAGCGCCAGCGGGCAACCGAACCGCGCGGTCATTCGCGTCGGCGTCGTCGCGACCGCAGACAACGCTGTGACCGCCCGCCAGCGACTCGCCGAAAACGTCTCGCAGATGCGGCAGGCGCTCTCCGAACTGGGTCTCTCCGACGGGCAGGTCACGACGCAACGGTACGACATCGGTCGCGACTACCGACCACCGCGCGGTGAGGACAAAAAGCGACAGGTCCAGTACCGCGCGTCCCACGAGTTCGAGATCTCGCTCTCCGACGTCGATCGGGTCGGTTCGGTCATCGACACCGCAGTCAGCAACGGCGCGACGGACGTTGACGATGTCTCGTTCACGCTTTCGGCTGATCGCCGCCAGCGTCTCGAACGCGAGGCCCGGCAGTCGGCGGTGACCGACGCCCGACAGAAGGCCGAGACCATCGCGGAGTCGGCCAACCTCACGATCACCGACGTTCACGTCGTCCGCGTCCAAGGCGACTCGCCGCGTCCCCGCGCCCTGGAAGCGGCCGCCACGGCGGCCCCCGGCGCGAACACCGGTACCGACGTCGAGAGCGGTCCTGTGGACGTCATCGCGACCGTTCAGGTCGTGTACAACGCCACGGCCGCCTGACCGAATCTATCACCCCCGCGATCCGAACGGGACGGTTTTATTCGCCCACGGCATACCTGTCGCCGTGCAGTTCGTCGGCTACGATACGAGCGAACCCGGGCTGTTCCTCAGTAACGCGAACGGCGATGGGAGCGATGCGAGGGCGTCGCCCGCGAACGTAGATTTCGTGTCGCTGGCACCTGGAACGGAACTCGCGTACACGCTCGGTGAGCGCCACTGCGCCGGGACCGTCACCGAGGAGGGTCACCTCGCCTGTTCGGAGCCGACTGCTCCATACTGCGCCCAGCACGCGTCAACGTGGGTCTGTGCGAAGTGCACCGGCACGTGTCTGAAAGACGAGATGGACTGCGTCGAACCACACGCTATCTACCTCGCGGCGTTTGCGCCGGACGTGTTCAAAGTGGGTGTCACGAAGGAGTGGCGACTCGAAACTCGCCTCCGCGAGCAGGGCGCAGACCGCGGCGCGTTGCTCGCTGTCGTCCCCGATGGCCGGATCGCCCGCGAACGCGAGGCCGAGATCGCCACAGGGATCTCAGACCGGATCCGCGTGCCGACGAAACGCGCGGGTCTCCACCGGGACGTCGACGAGAGGGCGTGGCACGCGCTCCTGTCCGAGTTCGATGTCGACGCCGACGACCGGTTCGACTTCGGGTACGACCTGGGTCTCACCGATCGGCCGGTCGCCGAGACAATCGCCACCGGCACTGTCCGCGGCGTGCAGGGACGCCTGCTCGTGCTTGATCACGCCGGGAGCGCGTACGCGGTCGACCTCCGCGATCTGGTCGGGTACGAGGCCGCGCCGGAGGCCACGACGCGCGACGTGCAGGCGAGTCTCGGTGCCTGGGGGTAAACGCCCGGTCAACGGACCTGCGTCCCGTTGTACCCGGATTAAACGGTCCAAATCCGGGTGAATCCCAGGGTCACGGCCTTCTGGTTCAATAACTCTTCGACCCCTGGTCTCGGGTGTTATGAACCGCAACGCAATCGCGACCGTCCTCGTCGCGGCACTGGTGCTTCTTGCCGGTTGTTCCGGCGGCCTCACCGGCTCGCCCGACGGGACCACAGCGACTGACAGCGCAGCGCAGCCGACCGGTAGCACGACGACTGCCGGGACTGTGAACTTCTACGTCAGCGACCAACAGAACGCGATCAGCGACTTCGAGCACCTCAACGTCACAATCACGCGCGTCGGACTCAAACCTGCGGCCGGGGATGCCGGCGGCGCGGCGGACGACAGCGCGGAGAATGACACCCAGAGGGCGACCGATAGCACCGAAACGACGACTGACGCCGACGAGGCGACATTCGAGGACGAGGCCGGTAGCGAGTCCGAGGAGTGGGTCGAGTACGAGGTCGATAACCGGACGGTCGACCTGACGCAACTCCAGGGCGCGAACGCGACGCGCCTCGCCTCGTTCGACGTTCCGAACGGCACCTACGAGAAGGTCTTCGTCTACGTCTCCGAGGTGAACGGGACCCTGAAGGACGGGAGCGACCAGCGCGTGAAACTCCCCAGCGGCAACCTCCAACTGAACTCGGCGTTCACCGTCGGTAACAGCGGGGAGGTCGACTTCGTCTTCGACATCACCGCTGTCAAAGCCGGACAGAGCGGGAAGTACGTCCTGAAGCCGGTCATCTCCGAGTCGGGTACCAACGTCGAAATCGACCCTGTCGAGAAGGCGGACGATGGCGATGACGCAGACGACAGAGGCGACGAGCGCACCGAGCGTGTTCTAAACGCCAGTCTCGTCGGGAACGTCACTCGTGGAGAGAATGCGACGCTCAGCGTCACGCGGAACGGAAGTTCGGTCCAAAACGCCTCGGTCTCCGTCGGCGGTGCGCAAATCGGGAGCACTGCCGCCGCCGGGACGATCACGGTTCCCGTCTCCGAGAACGCCGAAGAACTCGAAGTGGTCGTGACAAAAGGCGACACAGAAGCCGAAGTCACAGTCGAACTCGGCGACGAAGTGACGGCATCCGAGACACAGACGCAGAAAAATAGCGGTTCCGGTAATTCGAACGCCGTCAGTTACTCAGCACGCTTGAAACGGTGACTTCCGCAAGACGGTGCGCAATTCCGTCAGTTCCTCGCGCTTTTTGCAAACGTCGTGCCCCCGAGCCCGCACGTCACGCAGTCAGAGAGCCAGCACTGATCGGTGTACTGTCGTATGAATGGTGGACAGCGGGATTGCCCGGCGTTCCGGCACGGGGAATCCCGGTCGCCTCCTCCACCCCGCGATCCTCCGAGCGACGAACGTTCACCGGTCCGCTGCTCGCTTCCGCGCCTGACGGGTTGCCGGCGTCGAATCGCAGTGAGCCGACCCTGCGGCCGGCGACCACGAACCGCCGTCCCCGAAGGACGAGGTTTCTACGTTGGCTTCCGGGGCCCGTGCCGGTCTGACCGGACGCCCCCGGCTTCGGTCCCTGCTGAAGGCCAAATCGCAGGTGACGAGCAGGGCCTAGCTGCCCGACCTAGTCCGTACCGAAATACACCGGGGCCACATAAGGGGCTTTCGACTCAGAGACCCCCAGGATCGCCGGACGTCGTCAAGGTTCGGGCGTCGTGCTCAGTACATCACACCGCGGGCGAAGCCACCCGCAGCGACCGCGACGATGGCCGTTCCGGTGACGACGACCCAGCGGTGGTCCTGGATCCAGGCGTACTCCGCCGGGAAACTGAAGAGCAGCGTGGCGTCGATCGAAAACGCCCACAGCAGCGAGAACAGCAGCATCGCGAGCCCGGCGACCAGAGCGAATCCAGCGAGCGTCACCGGGTCTGACCGCTCCTGACCCCCAGCGAGAAACACCACGACGTCGATCAGTGCAAGGACGCCGACAATCGAGACACCGATCGGGCCAGCGGCGTAGTACTCGGCGACGCCGCTACCCGGCGCTGATATCACTACCGCGGGCACGAACACGATGCTCGCGAGGAGGAGTGCGGCGAGTGCACCCACCTTCGGAGCCAACGAATCGAGAGCCACCATATCGGCTCTCGGACTGGCGGGTGCCTAAGCGCTTCGAGACAATGCGACCGGAGTGAAGGGAAACCGGTAAGCCACCGCCCGAACGTGTGCGATTATGGAGCGCGTAGCAATCATCGGCGCGTCGATGACTCAGTTCGGGCAGCGCGAGGAGTGGATCCGCGGGCTGCTCGCGGAGGCCGGGAGCGCCTGTCTCCACGACGCCGGGGTCTCGGCCGACGCCGTCGATCACCTGTACGTCTCGAATATGGCGAGCGGCGAGTTCGAGGGCCAGACTGGCGTCCCGAACGCTCTCGCACACGATCTCTCGGCGGTTCCCGCCTATACCGCCCGAATCGACCAGACCTCGTCGTCCGGCGGGGCTGGCGTGTACGCCGCCTGGCAGTCGGTCGCCTCGGGAGCGTCCGAGATGACGCTGCTCGTCGGCGGCGAGAAGATGACGCACCGCTCGACGGCCGAGGCGACGGACGTCATCGCGTCGCTGACGCATCCCGTCGAGTACAAACACGGCCTGACGCTGCCCTCGTTCGCGGGGCTGACCGCGCGGCATTACCTGGACAAGTACGACGCCCCTCGCGAGTCGCTGGGGAGGGTCGCCGTGAAGAACCACGAGAACGGCATCGACAACCCACACGCGCAGTTCCGCAAGGAGGTCGACCTCGAAACGGTGTTGGAGTCGCCGATCGTCGCCGATCCGCTCCGGCTCTACGATTTCTGCCCGATCACGGATGGTTCGGCAGCGCTGCTGCTCTGTCCCGAGTCGGTCGCACGCGAGTACGCCGACGAGTACGCCCTGATTACGGGGATCGGCGGCGCGACAGATACTCACGTGGTCCACGAACGCGCGGATCCGACGACGATGGGTGGCGTGGTCAACTCCGCCGAAGTGGCCTACGAGATGGCCGACGTCGGCCCCGACGACGTCGACGTGGCTGAACTCCACGATATGTTCACTATCCTGGAGTTCCTCCAGTCGGAGGACCTCGGCTTCTTCGAGAAGGGCGAGGGCTGGAAAGCCGTCGAGGACGGCGTCACCGACCGAGACGGCGACCTCCCGATCAACACTTCCGGGGGACTGAAATCCAAGGGTCACCCCCTGGGCGCGTCGGGGGTCGCGCAGGTGTATGAGGTCTACAGACAGGTCCTCGGCGACGCGGGACCGCGCCAGGTCGACGCCGAGACTGGCCTCGCCTGCAACGTCGGCGGGTTCGGGAACTGTGTGACGACCGCGATTCTGGAGGGCCGATAATGAGCGACGAACACGACACGAACGATGGCGGCGAAACCGATCCTGTGATGGAGGCGTACCGCTACCCCGACGGAAGCATCACCTACCCCGGCCACCCGTCGGGGCCGGGCGGACAGGAACCGACTGACACGGTCGATCTCAGTGAGTACATCGCAGAGGTGGTCACCTGGACGACGTCCACGGCGACGCCGCCGGGCGTCCGCGAACCCAACACGATCGCTATCGTCGAGTTCGACGTCGACGGCGAACCCGTCCGGGCTATCGGGCAGGTCGCGAGCACGGAGATTGACATCGGCGACGACGTCCGGCCGGTGTACTGCGAGGAGCTCCGTGATCCCGAGGCGGGCATCCGCGAACCCGCGAGCCAAGAGTGGGACGGCTTCCGGTTCGAGCTGATCGAGTGACAACGCCGGGGCCGCCCGATATGCACGCCTTTCACGTCGCGGAGTGTTACCTCGGTTATGAGCAGCGAACTCTCGTATCGACGTCTCGGCTCGACGGGAACGTCGGTGTCGGAACTCTGTTTCGGAACGTGGCGCTTCGGCCGCGAGGCGAACGGCGTCGTCGAAACGTCGAAGAACGAGGCTCACAAACTCCTCGACGCTTTCGCCGACCGCGGCGGGAACTTCATCGACACCGCCAACGTCTACGGCACGCCGAGCGGTCGCAGCGAGTCCTGGATCGGTGACTGGCTCGCCGGGCGAGACCGCTCTGCGTACGTCATCGCCTCGAAGGTGTATTTCGACTTTGACCCCGACGATCCGAACGGCTCTGGACTGTCGCGCACGCACATTCGCGAGCAGATCGAGGGGACGCTCGACCGACTCGGGACCGACTACCTCGATCTGTATTATATCCACCGCTGGGACGAGGAGACGCCAATCGCGGAGACGCTGTCGACGCTCCATCGCCTCGTCGAGGAGGGGAAGATCAACTACCTCGGCGCGTCGACGATGGCGGCCTGGCAACTCACCAAGGCGCTGTGGACCTCGGACGTCAACAACTGGGAGCGCTTCGAGGTCACCCAACCGCTGTTCCACGCGGGCTACTACGAGGACGTGAAGGAGTATCTCGACGTCTGTGGCGATCAGGGCCTGGCCGTCTGTCCGTACTCGCCGCTGGCGGGTGGCTTTCTCACCGACAAGTACGAGCGCGCTGATCCCGACG
Source organism: Halobellus sp. (assembly GCF_042218505.1). Classification (NCBI taxonomy): domain Archaea; kingdom Methanobacteriati; phylum Methanobacteriota; class Halobacteria; order Halobacteriales; family Haloferacaceae; genus Halobellus; species Halobellus sp. The sequence goes on along the minus strand of NZ_JBDGQZ010000017.1, from coordinate 106,556 downwards.
ACCCAACGGCGGTCGTCGCGCCCGACGGGTCGCGCGCTTCCATCGACGATCAGTTCGATCGGTTCTACCTCTCAGAGCGGGGGTGGCACGTTCTGGACGCCGTTCGCGCCGTGGCCGGCGAAGTCGATGTCTCGGCCGCACAGGTCGCGCTCCGCTGGCTGATGGACTACCCCGACGCGACTGTCGTCCCGATCGTCGGCGCGCGGACCGTCGATCAACTCGATGAGAACGTCGGTGCGGCCGACGCCGACCTCTCGCCATCCCAGTGGCAGCGAATCCTCGATGCCCGCTACGCCGAGGACGGTCGCCGCTGGGGCCACCGCTGAATCGGAAGGCATCCGCCCCTCAGATCGTGTCGCGGACGCGTCGCGTGATCACGTCGACGTCGTACTCGTCCTCGGCTTTGTCCCAGACGACGTCGCCGTCGACGGCGACAGTCAGTACGCCGCGATCACCGGTCACGAGCGCGACCCGGTCCAGTCGGTCGCCGAACTGGTCTAACAGGGCGTGCTGGATCTCCTCGGCCCGCTCTAAGAACCCACACGGGACGCAGTACTCGATTTCGATTGCACTCATATCTCTGTTTTCGAGGCCATAGCCTGTTAAGCGCGTCGCGGAGACAGGGGGTCACTAGGTACCTTTATGCCAATTGGTACCAAAGTGCTAAGCCGGTATGTGCTACCACTCGCAGCGACTATCGGCGCTGGCTGGGCAGGGGCACGATGCCGAGCGTGATGGGCGCGGCACGACCGACGAGTCAACGACCCTCGCTGACCCCGACGACGTTGAGGACGCCACTATGGACGAGGCGGCCAAAACGGACCGCACTCCAGTCGACCACCGCGGCGATGGCGACCCGAAGCCGGTCGGATTCGCCTGATTCGCGGCACTCGTACCTCATTTTTCGCTCGTCAAACGGCCCAGCCGTCCGCCGACGACCGGCCGCCAGTACAGCAGCGCCACCGTCAGGAGGAACACGACCGTGGAGATGTCGTACGAGAAGTCGAACGCTGCTGCCGCCACGGCAGACCCCCCACCGAGAACGCCTGACAGAAGCGACGCGATAACTGGCCACGAACACGAGACACAGGAAAAGAGGCCGACGACGCCCGAAACTGCTGCGCCAGCGGCGTCGATCACGGTCGCGTACACTAGGTATGCGAGCGCCAGATACCCGACGATTCGGGCCGGCATCAGCACTAGTGCGGCCCACGGCGTCGAGACGATTGGTGCCGGCCCCCATCCGGGAGCGAGCGTTGCGAGTCGAACCTCGAACTCGCCGGCGCCAGGGCGCATCGCGGTGACAACGACGCCACCGACGACCGCGAGCGCGACGAAGTAGACGCCGGCAGTGGCGAGTGCGCGCCGTCGCGTGCGCTCGTCTGTCGGTCGTGCCTGGACTTTCCAGAGCACCAGCAACCCGACGAAGATCCACAGCAGCCCGTAGACGGTGTATCGCGGCTGGATGATCGTAATCTCCGCAGCAAGCACATACGCCACCCCCAGGATTGCGATGCTGTTTCCGAGCAGCGCTGCGTGGAGGACGTCGCGGGTCGGTAGACGGGACGTCGCCTCTGCGAGCGCCATTCTCAGACGACCAGGGTATCGACTACGACGGCCAGCAGGAGCGCTCCGAGATACGCGTTCGACGCGTGGAATGATCGGAGCGCGGCCGATTCGGTCTGTTCGTAGTGCAGCCGGAGGGTGAAGTAGAGGAACGCCGCCCCGAAGGCAACGCTCGCCAGCGCGTACACCACTCCGAGCGCCTCCATTGCGGCCAACCCGCCGGCGGCGACGAGCGTCGAAGCGAGGTAGTACAGGATGTGCTTGCGGGTCTCCGTCTCGCCGCGGACGACCGGCATCATCGGGAACCCGCCGCGTTCGTAGTCGTCTTTGTACGCCAGCGCGAGGTTATAAAAGTGCGCGGGGGTCCACAAGAAGATGATCGTCGCCAGCGCGACCCCGCCGAGTCCGATCTCGCCGCTCACGGCGACCCAGCCGATGAGTGCCGGGAGCGCCCCCGCCGCCCCGCCGATCACGGTGTTTTGCACGGTGTTCGGCTTCAAAAGGAGCGTGTAGACGATGCTATAGAAGACGATCGCGGCCACGCCCAAGACGGCCGCGAGCAGGTTCACCCACGCGAACAGCGCGACCGAAGCGACCGCCAGAGCGAACCCGAATATGAGCGCGTTGCGGACGGGGACCAGATCGGTCGCGAGCGGCCGGTCGCTGGTCCGTTGCATCCGGCGGTCAATGTCGCGCTCGAGCACGTGATTGAACGTCCCCGACGCTCCGATCGAGAGGACGCCGCCACCGAGCGTCGCGAGGACGACTTCGACCGTCAGCCCCCCCGTGGTCGTCGCCGCGAGCGCCATCCCCGCGGCGGCGACCAGACAGAGGAGCCACATCAGTCGGGGCTTGGTCAGTCGAACGTACGCTTTCAGCGTTTCGAGCATCCGCGCCCGCGGGTCGGTCGGAATGTTCGGGTCGTAGTCGTTCTCGACCGGCGGCGAGAGGTCGACGTCCTCGACTGCTTCTTCGGTTGGATCGCCCGTTTCTCGTTCGAGAGACCACGCCAGCGACGCGACGAGGAACGCGAAGATACCCAACCCGATGGTCAGGTGGACAGCCGAGAGCGTTCCGCCCGCGCCGCCGATCGCGACGACGGCACCCAGCGCAGCCTGGACCGGGTACAGCACGCTGGCGAGTATCATCGGAGCCAGCACCTGGCGACTGGCACCGGCGCGCACACCAGCGATCAACGTCACCACGCCGAGCAGGCCAATCAGGACCGCCGCGATGCGGTGGCCGATCGCCAGCCACCCGACCGCCGACGTCGGCGTCGCCCACCCATCGCCGCAGACAGGCCAGGCCGCACACGCCGCAGCGGCGTCAGTCAGCGCAGTCGTCGCGCCGACGAGGAGGAGGAAGTAGACGCCGATGGCTGTCGCCGCGAGGAGGCTGTGGAATCTGTTGTGCGTTGCGCTCGGGGCCACGAGAGTCACCTACACGAAATTGGGAATCACTGTATTTAGGAGCCCCGCTTTCGCTTCCTCGATCCCCGGTGATGGCCTAAGTCAGCAACTATTTACGTTGCTCTTCCTAAGCCCGATTTGATGCGAAAGACGCGCCTGGCACTCGTTTCACTCCTTACGGTGGTGGTGATGGGGCTGCTTGCGGATCCCGTTGCCGCGTATTCGTCCGCCAGCGAGGCCCTCATCAAGGGATTGAATCAGAAGCTTCTGTACGTCGCAATCCCCATCACGATCCTCGTCGAGGGGATTCTCATTTATACTGTGGTGAAGTTCCGGAACAACGACGAGGCGTCGCCGACCCAAGAGAACCGACGCTTGGAGATCACTTGGACGATCGCGACGGCAGTCATCCTGCTGTTCGTCGGCGTCGCCTCCTACGGTGTCCTGGCCGACCAGAACGTCTCCTATCAGCCACAGGCCGAGAACGCCGCCGGCGAACCCGTCGAGAGCGACCCGGTGGTCGTTCGCGCGGAGGCCTACCAGTGGGGCTGGAGTATGTCGTACCCCGAAGCCGGAAACTTCTCGACCGGGACCAAAATCGTCGTTCCGGTCGACCGACCAGTACAGATCCGTGTCACGTCACGCGACGTGATACACGGCTTCCACGCGCCCAGTTTGGGACTCAAGCAGGACGCGATGCCTGGACAGGTCAACACGATCAGAACCGTCCCCTACGAAAAAGGGACCTACCAGGGCTACTGTTCGGAGTACTGCGGCGTCGCCCACTCGCAGATGTACTTCACGATCGAGGTCGTCTCTCAAGCGGAGTACCAGCAGTGGCTCGACGAACAGCAGAGTAGCGACCAGTAACGAGTCCGCGCGTCACGTTTTTTGCCGCTATCGAACATTCGCTGTGATCCTCGGGTTCGATGAACCCGCTCACTCGATTCCACAGTTCCTACTCGTCTGCTCTCGCGTCCAAAATCCGGTCGACGATTCGACCGGTCGAGAGGAGTTCGTCAGCGTACCGTGGTTCGCGAGCGGATGCCCGCTCGACCTCGCAATCGATGCCCCGAGACGCGAGCGCGTCCCGGATACCGTCGGCGTCGTGGTGCTGATCGTGACCGAGCACGATGAGGTCGGGGCCGATCCGCTCGATCGGGACGAAGATGTCTTCACGGTGACCGAGGTGTGCCTCGGTCACGACTTCGAGCGCGCCGACCACGTCGCGCCGCTGTCGGTCCGGTAGCACCGGCGGTTCCTTGTGCGTGACGTTCTCCCGCCTGGCGACAATGACGTGCAACTCGTCGCCCATCCCCGCGGCCTCCGAGAGGTAATGCACGTGGCCGGGGTGAATGAGATCGAACGTCCCCTGCGCCACGACGCGGCGGGTCACCGGAACCACCCGCCGCCGTCCGAGTACTCGCCGGTCTGCGTGTAATCGATGTCGAGATCGTCCTCGGTGAAATCGAAGAACTCCTCGGGGTCCGGAAGATCCACGTCGATGACGTCCAGTTTCCGGGTGTCGCCCTGCTGATCGAAGGCCTGCCAGTCGGTGGGGCCGTACGGGTGACCGAGGATGATGTGTACCCGGCCCTGCCCGAAGGTGTCGAGGTCGGCGTCGCTCGGCCGGAGGACGCCGTTCGGATGCGAGTGGATCGACCCAACCGAGTGGCGATCGTTCGGAATCATATTGCTGTCGACAGTCGCGCTCTTCGGATCCGATCGGGTCCCCGGGACGATCAACACCTCCGTGATCAGCGTCCCCGAGCGGTCGAGATCGAAGTTACTCGCCGGTTCACCGCGAAGGAACCCGATATACTCGTCCGGGTGCGTCTCGCTCG